>NZ_JAKZFK010000027.1:0-60165 GCF_022549315.1 Aeromonas sp. MR16
TGACACCTCGATGAAACGGCAGACGATTTAGCAGAAGCTAGCCAAATTGCGGAGCGGTAGTTCAGTTGGTTAGAATACCGGCCTGTCACGCCGGGGGTCGCGGGTTCGAGTCCCGTCCGCTCCGCCACTAATTTGAAAGGCCTTCCCGATTGGGAAGGCCTTTTTGCTGTGCATATTCAATATCTGAGTCCAAGAAGCCCAATCTGTCGATTGGGCTTCTTTCGTTGTGCTTTGTCATTGTGCCAAGGGACTCCCCTAGTAGTAGATGCAGAGCCAGACTGTGGTCTCGGTAGGATGAGTCCACTCCACCCTGTGCTGAAGGTGCGCCGGGATGTTGATGTAGTCCCCGGGTCCAAGGTGAACGCGCTCCTGGAGCCCGGTATCCGGTGTGATGAAGACCAGAATGGCTTCGCCTTGTATCAGCGCTACCCACTCGTGTTCATCCTGATCGAACCATTCCCCCGTGGGGGTCTGTTGTCCCTGGGAGAGGATACGCTCGATGCGAAAGTGATTGGTGCTGACCAGGTCGGTGAACACCTCATTGGGCAGGGGGGAGGGGATCTGGCCAAGCAGGTTGCCTGTGTGCATGGGCTTGTCTCCGGCTGATGGGGGCTAGCTAAGAGTGTAGAAGCTGAAGGGGAGCTTCCCATGGGGAAGTTGAGGCCTCCAATGAGGCTTTAAATGGAAAAGTTCGGGAAAATGGTGGCTGATCCGCTGCAATCTCGCCAAATTCTTGCTATTTTGCGCGCCATTACGCAAACGATTTCCTTCACACATTCAGGATGAGTTATGGCAACGCAAGAAATGACGGCCCGCACCGGCAATAGCGGGTTTCTGGACTCCTATTTCTCTATCACCCAGCGCGGCAGCAGCGTGCGCCAGGAACTGTTGGCCGGGCTGACCACCTTCCTGGCCATGGTGTACAGCGTCATAGTGGTGCCCAACATGCTGGGTGTCGCGGGGTTTGAGCAGGGGCCGGTGTTCGTGGCGACCTGTTTGATCGCCGCCTTCGGATCCTTGCTGATGGGGCTCTGGGCCAAGCTGCCGATGGCCATAGGCTGCGCCATCTCACTCACCGCCTTCACCGCCTTCAGCCTGGTGCTGGGGCAGGGACTGAGCATCCCGGTGGCCCTCGGCGCCATCTTTCTGATGGGGGTGCTGTTCACCCTGATCAGCGTGACCGGCGTGCGCCAGTGGATCCTGGACAACCTCCCCTCCGGCATCGCTCACGGCACCGGTATCGGCATCGGCCTGTTCCTGCTGCTGATCGCCACCAACGGCGTCGGCATGGTGATCAAGAACGAAGGGGCCGGCCTGCCGGTTCAGCTAGGTGAGGTTACCTCTTTCCCCGTCATCATGACGGTGCTGGGTCTGGCTGCCATCTTCGGTCTGGAGCGCCGCAAGGTACCGGGCGGCATCCTGATGGTGATCATCGCCATTTCCGCACTGGGGCTGGCCTTCGATCCCAAGGTGACCTGGCAGGGCTTCTTCGCCATGCCGAGCCTGACCGGCGAGAAGGGCTCTCTGGTTGGCAGCATGGATCTGCTGGGCGCCCTCAATCCGGTGGTCATTCCGACCGTACTGGCGCTGGTGATGACCGCCGTATTTGACGCCACCGGCACCATCCGTGCCGTGGCCGGTCAGGCTGGCCTCATCAACGAGCGTGGTCACATCATCAGCGGCGGCAAGGCCCTGACTGCCGACTCCGTCAGCAGCATGGTCGCTGGCGTGGTGGGTGGTGCTCCGGCTGCCGTCTACATCGAATCCGCCGCCGGTACTGCCGCGGGTGGCAAGACCGGCTTGACTGCGGCCCTGGTCGGCGTGCTGTTCCTGCTGATGATCTTCCTCTCGCCGCTGAGCTATCTGGTGCCGGCCTACGCCACAGCTCCGGCGCTGATGTACGTCGGCCTGCTGATGCTGGGCAACGTCACCAAGCTGGACTTCAGCGATTCGGTCGATGCCCTGGCCGGCATGCTGTGCGCCGTCTTCATCGTGCTCACCTGCAACATCGTCACCGGCATCATGCTGGGCTTCGTGGCGCTGGTCGTGGGTCGCCTGTTTGCCGCCGAGTGGAAGAAACTCAACGTCGGCACCGTCATCATCGCCCTGGCACTGGTGATCTTCTATGCCGGTGGCTGGGCCATCTAACCCATCCAGATCGAGAGAAGGGCCCTGCGGGGCCCTTTTTCATGGCTGTGAGGTGGCTGGCAATTTTCCCCATGCTTGCCTCATGGGGTTTCAGATTGAAACGCCGGGCCCGTTTTTGCTGTTTCAGATCCGAACCGGAGCGACCGTCATTTTTATCCCGCGTTATCCCGTTAGACTGGCTTCATCAACCATCTGCCTACCCGTGCGGTGGCAAGCCAAGGAGTGAGCCATGAAGAAGCTGATCAATGCCGTCGATGCCGTGGTCCGTGAACAACTGATGGGGATGGCTGCCGCCCACCCCGAGCTCAAGGTACGTATCGAACCCCACTACATCACCCGCGCCGACTCCCCCGTGATGGGCAAGGTGGCGCTGGTCTCCGGCGGTGGCAGCGGCCACGAGCCGATGCACGGCGGTCTGGTGGGCAAAGGGATGCTGGATGGTGCCTGCCCCGGCGAGATCTTTACCTCCCCGACCCCGGATCAGATGTACGAGTGCGGTCAGGCCGTTGATGGTGGCGCGGGCGTGCTGTTTCTGGTGAAGAACTACACCGGCGACGTGCTCAACTTCGAGACCGCGGTCGAGCTGCTGCACGGCGACGGGGTCAAGGTGGGCTTCTCGCTGATCGATGACGATGTGGCGGTGAAAGACAGCCTCTATACCGCCGGTCGCCGTGGCGTTGCCACCACGGTGCTGTGTGAAAAACTGGTGGGGGCCGCCGCCGAGGCGGGCTATGACCTGGCGCACTGCGAGGCGCTGGCTCGCCGCATCAACAACCAGAGCCGCACCATAGGGATAGCCCTGCACGCCTGCACAGTGCCTGCGGCCGGCAAACCCTCCTTCACCCTGGCGGACAACGAGATGGAGTTCGGGGTCGGCATCCACGGCGAGCCGGGTATCGAGCGCCGCCCCTTCACCGATCTCGATACCCTGGTGGACGACATGTTCGGCGAGCTGGCGGACAACAGCCCCTATGGCCGTACTCTGCGCCACTGGGACAGAGCCTCCGGCAGCTGGCAGGAAGAGCACAGCTTCATCGAGCCGCTCAACAGAGGCGATCGCGTCATCGCCCTGGTCAACAGCCTCGGCGGCACCCCCATCTCAGAGCTCTATGGCGTCTATGGCCGGCTCGCCGTTCTGTGCGAGGAGGCGGGCATCCATCTGGTGCGCAACCTGATCGGCCCCTACTGCACCGCCCTCGACATGACCGGCATCTCCATCACCCTGCTCAAGGTGGATGACGAGTTGATGACCCTGTGGGATGCTCCCGTCAATACCCCCGCCCTGCGTCGCGGCTGCTAAGGAGCCTTTATTCTCATGCTAAGCAAACATCAGATCGTCAACTGGCTGCTCGACTGCGAGCACATCTTTGCCGAACAGCGTGACTACCTCACGGCGCTGGATACCGACATCGGTGATGGCGACCACGGCCTCAACATGCAGCGCGGCTTCACCAAGGTGGCCGAGAAGCTGCCCGCTGTGGCGGACAAAGACATAGGTCAGGTGCTGAAAACTACCGGCATGACCTTGCTCTCCTCGGTCGGCGGCGCCAGCGGCCCGCTCTACGGCACCTTCTTTATCCGGGCGGCGGCCAGTACCGACGCCTGTCAGAGCCTCAGCCTCAGCCAGCTTGGCAAGATGCTGAGTGACGGGGTCGAGGGGATAGTCTCCCGCGGCCGCGCCGAACCGGGTGACAAGACAATGTGCGACGCCTGGTGGCCGGCTCTGGCCGCCCTGCAACAGGCACAGCAGCAAGATCTCTCCCTCAACGATGCGCTGGACAAGGCCGTGGCCGCCGCTGCGGCCGGTACCGAGGCCACTATACAGATGCAGGCCCGCAAGGGGCGAGCCAGCTATCTTGGCGAGCGCAGCATAGGCCATCAGGATGCCGGGGCCACCTCGACCCTGCTGCTGCTGACCGCCCTGCGTGACAGAGCGAGGTTGTGACATGATAGGAATCGTCGTTGTCTCTCACTGCGCCATGCTGGCGGCCGGCTTGAAAGCACTGGCCGACCAGCTCGGCAGCCCGGCCAGATTGCTGCTGGCGGCCGGGGTCGATGACCCCGACCACCCCATAGGCACGGATGCCATCGCCGTGATGAGTGCGATCGAAGAAGCGGACGACGGCAGCGGTGTGCTGGTGCTGATGGACTTGGGCAGTGCCCTGCTCAGCGCCGAGACCGCCCTCGAACTGCTGCCTCCTGAGCTGAGCGCGAGGGTACGACTCTGCCCCGCCCCGCTGGTCGAGGGCACCCTGGCCGCCGTGGTGGCGGCCGGTTCCGGCATGACGCTGGATGAGGTGGCCGCCGAGGCGCTCGGTGCCCTGGGCCCGAAACAGGCGATGCTGCCCGCCAGCGTGGCGCAGACCGCCACAGAGACCGCCCCCGTTACTGACGACGGCTGGCTGCGCTGCGAGGTGGTGGTGGATAACCCCCACGGCCTGCATGTGCGCCCCGCCGCCCGACTGGTGGCCGCCCTCAAGCCCTTTGCCGCTGAACTCAAGCTGCAAAAGGGGGACAAAGAGGCCAATCCCCGCAGCCTGACCCGGCTCGCCATGCTCAATGTGCGTCAAGGCGACAGACTCACCCTGCTGGCGCGCGGGGAGGATGCCGATGCGGCTTTGAGCTGCTTCCAGCAGCTGGCAGCGGAACGCTTCGGCGACTGAGGCTCATATTGCTGTATCAAGGCCCCGCCAGTGCGGGGCCTTGTCGTTTTTTCCGCAAGGGCGTTTCTGTGCGTGACAGCTATCCGTGGTAGTCGGCGGGATCCATGCCGAGCAGTTTGAGCCGCCGCCACAGGGTGGTGCGGCTGATGCCCAGTTGCCGGGCCATCAGGCTGACCTGTCCCTTGCAGGCGTGGGCGCTGCGCAAGATGGCCTGGCGCTCCAACTCCGCCAACGTGAGCAGCGGTTGCCCCACCACCTCATTCGCCACCAGCTGATGGCCGTGACGAATGGCGGCGGGCAGCGCCTCGGGCGGGATCTGCCCCTGACTTGCGTGGAGCAGGGCATGCTCGACGGCGCTGCGCAGCTCCCCCAGATTGCCGGGCCAGGGGTAGGCGAGCAGACAATCGAGGGCCGCCGGGCTGAACTGGCGCACCGGCTCGCGCCCCTGCGCCCCTAGCTGCTGACTGATAAGGCCGGGCAGATCGGCACTGCGCTCCCGCAGCCCCGGCAGCCAGAGCTCGCACGCCTGCAGCGCATAGAGCAGCTGGCGACCGAACTGCCCCTCCTGCACCTTTTGCTCCAGCGGGGCGCTGCTGGTTGCTATGATCCGCACCTTGAGCGGCAGCACGCGGGCCGAATCGAAGCGCTGGATGCGGCCTGTCTTGAGCAGTTGCAGCAGCGCCGCCTGCATGGGGGCAGAGAGGCACTCCACCTGCTCCAGCACCAGGGTGCCGCCGTGGGCCAGCTCGAACTTGCCCGCCCGCTCCTGCCCCGCCTCGTCGGAGCCCATCAGCTCAAGCGCCATCCGCTCGCTCGGCAGCGCCTGACAGTTGAGGGTAATGAGGGGCCCGGCGGCCCGTTCACTGCCAAAGTGGATGGCCTCCGCCAGCTGGGCCTTGCCTACCTCCTCTTCGCCGCGCAGCAGGATCGGCCCCTGACTCTGGGCCGCCTGTCTGGCGTGGCGCAGCAGCTTGCGCATGGCGCTCGATTCCCCCACCAGCGCCGACAGCTCGGGCACCGTCTGGCGCAGCTGGTGAATGGCCCTCAGCCGGTCGACCGGATGGAGCAGGGCGATAAAGCTGACCCCCTCCGGCCCCGGTAGCGGCTTGAGGCTTATCAGGGCATTGATGAACTCCCCGGAATGCACCCCGAGCCGCTCCAGGGTCACCTCCACATGACTCAGTGGAGTCTGCCCCTTGATGGCCAGCTGCAAACGCTGGGGCAGCAGCAGGTGCTGCTCCAGGGGCTGGCCGAGACAGATCGCCGGATCGAGCCGCAGTCGGTTGGCCGCCAGCGCGTTGAGGTAGCGCAGCCGGCCCTGGGGATCCCAGGCCAGCACGCCGTCATCCATGCCGTCGAGCAGGGCGTAAAGCTCGCTCAGATGGTGCTGGGACTCCTGCATCAGGGTTTCCATCTGCAGCAGGTGGGCCAGCTCGCGACCGGCGCTGACGGTGAGCGCCAGATCCCCGACCGTTGCCTCCTCCACCCGGCAGACCAGGGCCATGATGGCGACCTGACGGCCATTGCTGTTGTAGACCGGGCTGGCGCAGCTGTGCCAGGGGTGCAGGGTCTGGTTGAAATGCTGGGGGCCGCTGACGCAGAGCGGCACTCCCTCCAGCGCCGCCAGATTGATGGCATTGGTGCCGATGCGCCCCTCGCTAAAAAAAGCGCCGGGGCCAAAGCCCAGCGCTTCGAGTTCTGCCAGCGTCTCGCGATGGCCGGTGCGGGCCAGCAAACAGCCGCTCTCGTCGGTGAGCAGCAGGGCGCAGGGGCGCCCCTCCATGAATTCGTAGAGATCCTCGAGGGCCATCTCGCCTGTGGTGAGCAAGTCCCGCTTGCGCTGGCGCAGGCTCTGCAAGGTCTGCCCCTTGGCACTGTGGGGCGGATGCCAGAGGGTGGCGCTGGTCTGGTGGGCGCAGCGCAGCCAGGAGGCCTGCAGATAGTCAGGGCAGGGCTGGGGTGGCAGACGGTCAGATGGCAGGGTCACGGCAGTATCCGATAAGCGCGCAGCCAGAAGGCATACCCATAGTCAGGCAAGGGTTGGAGCGGCAGGCGGTCAGATGGCAGGGTCACATGCAATATCCGGCATAGAGAGAGGCCGACCATTTAACCATGCCCGTTCGCCAGATTCAGTGACCTGCCTCAGAGGGCGGCAATGGCATCCTCATTCCCGCCCGCCGCCCCCTCGGTAAATTGCTGGCCGAGCCAGTGGCAGAAGGCGCGGCACTCCGGCATCCCTTCGCTCTCCTGGTGGATAAGCAAGCTCCACTGGGGCCCCTTGACCCTGCAAGCGGAGAGCGGCAGCAACTGCCCCTGCTCCCTGGCCGGTTGGGAGAGCCGTTCGCTCACCAGCGCCACACCGAGTCCGGCGCTGGCCGCCTCCAGCAGCAGGCCGGGGTCGGAGAAGTTGAGCCCCCGGGTCTGCAGTTGCAGATCCTCCCCCCCTTTGAGCGTCCAGTGGTGCCAGTCCAGCTCTCGCTCCCCATGGAGGGTAGTGCGCTGTGCCGCCGGTTGAGCCAGCACGGCAGGCGCGGCCACCGGCAGCAACCTGTCCGCCAGCAGCGGCTGATGGCGACACTCGGCCTGTGGCGCGAGATCCCAGCGCAGGGCGAGATCTATGGTCTGTTCGGCCAGATCGGGCACCTCGTCGCTGGTGAAGAGCCAGAGATCGATGTCGGGGTGCTGGCAATGAAACGTCCCCAGTCGGGGCAGCAGCCAGTGGCGGGCGATGGCGGTGCTGGTGTTGAGCACCAGCTGGTTCGGCTTGCGGTACTGCTCGAGGCGCTGGATCCCCACTGCCAGTTGCAGCAGCACGCTCTGGGTGGTCTCCAGCAGATCCTGCCCCGCATCGGTCAGGGCGACCGAGCGCCCCTGCCGGTGAAACAGCGGTTGGCCGAGCAGCTCCTCCAGGGAGCGGATCTGCTGGCTGATGGCGGACTGGGTGAGGTGCAGCTCCTGCGCCGCCTGATGAAAACTGCCGAGGCGAGCTGCCGCCTCGAAGCCCCGCAGCACGTTGAGCGGGGGCCAGTGTCTGAACATCATTGATTAGCTCCACTTATCACTTGTACTGAAAATCGATCGTTTGTTCGCCGTGTTATGTGGGAATAGTCTATTCCCATCGTCAGCAACCTTAATAGTATCTAATCAGAGAGGGAATATGCGGGAACAGGGAATAGTGGCAAAGGGCTGGTTCATGCCCGCCGAATGGTGCCAGCACGCCGCGACCTGGATGGTCTGGCCCCACAACAAGGCGCTGTGGGAATCCGGCTGGGGCGTCACCCTGGCCGAGGTGCAGCAGGACTTCGCCCGGGTGGTCAACGCCATTGTCCGGTTCGAACCGGTCAGGCTGGTGGTCGACCCTTCCGCGCTGGCCGAGGCGCGCGCCCTCTGTGACGGCAGGGTGACCCTGATCCCCCTCCCGATGGATGACAGCTGGTGCCGCGACTCCGGCCCCACCTTTATCTGCCACCCCGAACTGGGCAGTGCCGGGGTGAGCTGGCGCTTCAACGCCTGGGGCGGAAAGTCGGTCCATCAGCTGGACGAGGGGCTGGCTCGCCGCATCCTCAACAGCCTGGAGCTGGAGTGTATCGGCAGCTTTCTGGCCAACGAGGGGGGCGCCATCCATGTGGACGGCGAAGGCACCCTGATAACCACTGAATCCGTGCTGCTCAACAGCAACCGCAACCCGGGGATCAGCAAGGGTGAGATCGAACAGATCTTCGGTCGCCTGCTCGGTATCGAGAAGACCATCTGGCTGCCGGGGGATCCCGACCACGTCACCGGCGACATGACGGACGGCCATGTGGACGGGGTCTGCGCCTTCAGTCGCCCCGGCCAGCTGCTGGTGGATGCGACCCGGGATGCCGCCTCGACCTACGGCCTTGTGGTGCGGGAGAACCGCCGCGCCCTGACGCTGGCCACCGATGCCAGGGGGCGCGCCTTCGAGCTGAAGGATCTGTACGACGCGAGCGAGGCCATAGACAGGGAGGCCGAGGTGTTCTGCGCCTCCTACACCAACTTTTATCTCGCCAACGGCGCCGTCATCATGCCCGCCTACGGGGTGGCGAGCGACCGGGAGGCGGCGGCTGTGCTGCAAGGCGCCTTCCCGCAAAGGGCTGTGGTGCCGGTCTCGATCAACCGGCTGGCCCACGGCGGCGGCGGCATCCACTGCATCACCCAGCAGCAGCCCGCCTGGCCGCTGTTGGGCTGAGCGTTGCACGGCGGCGGCCAATCACAGGGGAGTAACCACATCATGATCAGGAAGACACTCGGGTGGATGGGCTGCCTGGCCCTGCTGCTGAGTCTTGCGGCCGAGGCCGGGGAGGCCGATGCAGCAACAGGGGAGGAGAAGGTGCTGCGGCTCTACAACTGGGCCGACTACTTCGCCCCCGATACCCTCAGCGCCTTTACCAGAGAGACAGGGATCCGGGTCATCTATGACGTCATGGACAGTAGCGAGACCCTGGAGGCCAAGCTGATGGCCGGTCGCAGCGGTTATGACCTCATCTTTCCCGGCGATACGGTGGCGGAGCGGCTGATGCGGGCGGGCAGCCTGCAACCGCTGGATCAGGGCAAGCTAGAGCACCTGGCGGAGATAGAGCCCGGCTTGCGGCGGCTGCAGCAAGCCTATCCCCATTCACGGGATGCGGTGGTGCCCTACACCTGGGGCACCATAGGGCTCACCTATAACGCAGCCATGATCCGGCAGCGGATGCCGGATGCCCCGGTGGGCAGTCTCGACCTGCTGTTCAAGCCCGAACTGGCGGCAAAATTTGCCGACTGCGGCATCTCCATCATCGACTCCCCCGACGAGGTGCTGGCTGTGGTGTTGCACTATCTGGGGCGGGATCCCCACAGCGGCAAGGCCGAGGATCTGGATGCCGCGCTGGCGCTGCTCAAGGGGATCAAGCCCCATATCCGCAAGTTCCAGTCCCAGCCGGTGACCCAGCTGGTCAACGGCGACCTCTGCCTGTCGCTGGGTTACAGCGGCGACATGACACAAGCCAGGCACGCCGCCGCCGAGGCGGGCAAGCGCAGCGACTTTGAATACCGGCTGCCGAAGGAGGGGAGCAGCATCTGGATGGATACCATGGCGATCCCGGTGGATGCGCCCCATCCTGACTATGCCTACGCCTTCATCAATTTTGTGATGCGCCCAGCCAACATGGCCGCCATCACCAACAGCACCGGCTATCCGACCGCCAGTGCCAAGGCGAGATCCATGGTGGATGCCACCATGACAGCCAACCCGGATATCTACCTGGATGAGGCCAGCTACGGGCGCCTCATTCCGGGCCAGGACATTGCACAATCCCAGATGCGTGCCCGCATGCGAGCCTGGACTCGCTTCAAGAGCAGCCTCTGAACCTCAGGAGTAGAAAGATGTTTTCCCGACGCCACGTATTGAAACAGCTGGTCGCCATGGGGGCGCTAGCCGGACTGAGCGCCCTGCCGAGGGCCCAGGCCGCCACCCCGGAGGCCAAGGCGAGGGCCGTCGGCCGCTACCATATGCCGGACGAGGCCGGGCCCCAGGCCAGGGTCTGGGTGGCCTTCGGTGCCAGCCGTGACATCTGGGGTCGCGATTACCAGGAGGTGCAGGCCACCATAGGTCGGCTGGTCAAGGCCATGGCGCCCCATACCGAGGTGAACGTGCTCTGCCGCGAAGAGGAAGAGGATCTGGCGCGTCAGCTGTGCGGCGAGCACAACACCCGCTTCATCCACGCCGAGCTGGACGACATCTGGCTGCGGGATACCGGCGGCGTCTTCGTGCGAGATGAGCAGGGTGCGCTTGGGCTGGTGGACTTCAACTTCAACGGTTGGGGCGACAAGCAGGAGCACAGCTATGACGCCAGGATCGCCGCCCTGATGGGCCGGCAGACGGATGCCCACTATTTGCAGAGCGAGCTCATCGGCGAGGGGGGTGGCATAGAGGTGGACGGCAAGGGCACCGCCATCATGACAGAGAGCAGCTGGATCAACGGCAACCGCAATCCGGGCCTCACCAAGGCGCGAGTGGAGGCGGAGCTCAAGGCCAACCTGGGGCTGCGCAAGATCATCTGGTTGCCGGGGATCAAGGGCCGTGACATCACCGATGCCCACGTGGACTTCTACGCCCGCTTCGTGCGCCCCGGGGTGGTGGTGATCAACATGGATAACGACCCCGACTCCTACGACCACAAGGTGACCCGCCAGCACCTGGCCATCTTGCAGCAGGCGACGGACGCCGATGGCAACAAGCTGGAGCTGCATCAGCTGCCGCCCCCGCTGGGTGGGCGAGACAATAAATTCAGCCGCAGCCCGGACTTTGCCGCCGGTTACATCAACTACCTGCCCATCAATGGCGCCGTCATCGCCCCCCAGTTCGGCGATGCCAAGGCCGACCGTCATTGCCGGGATCTGCTGGCCCGCCTCTATCCGGGTCGCAAGGTAGTGCAGCTAGACATAGATCCTGTGGCCGCCGGGGGCGGTGGCATTCACTGCATCACCCTGCATCAACCTGCCTGATATTTCGCCATAGTTGGCAATGACAGCGTGAAATACTGCATGGGGCGCTTCGGCGCCCCATGTCATTGCTGTCGTCAGATGGATAGCCTTGGTCAGATCCCCGTCATGCCGATCTCGTCGAGCTGGACGTGGGCGGGTTGGCGCAGGGTGTAGAGCACGGCCTCGGCCAGATCTTCGACCTGCAACCAGCCGGGCTTGCGATCACCGGCGCAGGCCGGGGGCGGCACCTGCACCAGGCCGGGGCAGAGGGTATGCACCCGTATGCCCTGATGCTGCACCTCTTCACGCAGCGCCTTGGCGAAGCCCAGCACGGCAAACTTGGCGGCGCAGTAGACATTGGCTCTGGCATAGCCGTGCTTGGCGGCCTGAGAGGCGATGTTGATGATGGTGCCATGACGCCGGGCAAGCATGTCCGGCAGGCAGGCCTGAGTCAGCAGGAAGGTCCCCTTGGCGCAGGTATCCATGACCCTGTCCCACTCGGATTCCGGCAGATCCTGCACCAGATAGTCGCTGCCGACCCCGCTGTTGTTGATCAGCAGATCGATGGGACCGAGCAGGGCGCTGGCCTGGGCGTGTTGGGCCCGCACCTGGGCGCCGTCGCACACATCCAGCACCAGGGGCAGCACTCTCACCCCGTATTGAGCGCGAAGGCGATCGGCCTCTTGCTCCAGCAGGGACTGGCGGCGGGAGGCCAGGACCAGCTCCACTCCCTGACTGGCCAGTGCCTCGGCGATGGCCAGCCCTATGCCGCTGGCGCCACCGGTGATCAGGGCGCGGGTTGCTCTCAGTTCGTTCATCTTGTGTTCCTCCTGAATGATGGAGGCATTGTGGCGGGGGGCGACCGGGGAGGGTAGAGGGGAGGCGGCGTTGGCTCGAACCCTGGTTCGGATTTGGGCCAAGGAGTTCGAACTTTGGTTCTAGGACGGCGTTGAACCCTTCAGGCTCGGGGCATCAAGCTGGGGTAGAAAACGAGACGCCGCCCAGGGGCGGCGTCTTGCATCAGGGTATCGGTTTGTCCTGAGGCGGGGCGAGCGTCGGCTCGGTAGCCGGGTGTTCGTCCTCCTTGATCCAGGCCTCCAGCAGGGTGTAAGCCACCGCCAGCACCACCGGGCCGATGAAGAGACCTATGATGCCCATGGCCAGCAGGCCGCCGATGACCCCGACCAGGATCAGGATCAGCGGCAGATCGGCCCCGCGCTTGATAAGGAAGGGGCGCAGGAAGTTGTCCATGGTGCCTGCCAGCATGGACCACACCAGCAGGAAGGTGCCCCAGGTGGTGTCGCCGCTCCAGTAGAGATAGCCGACGCTGGCCAGCAGCACCGGGAAGGGGCCTATCTGGGCGACGATCAGCAGGAACATCAGCACCACCAGAATCATGGTGTAGGGAATGCCGGCAATGAGCAGACCCAACCCGGCCACCGAGGATTGCACTAGCGCCGTGACCACCACCCCCATGGCGACGGCCCGGATGGCCTGGGAGGCCAGCACGACGGCGTTGTCACCGCGCTGGCCCGCCAGCCGGTGGGCGAAGCGACGAATGCCGTCGGCCGCCTTCTCCCCGGAGTGGTAGAGCAGGCCGCAGATGGCCACCGTCAGCAGGAAGTGGACCAGCAACAGGCCGAGATTGCCGGCCTGGGAGGCGAGCCAGCGTGCGGTCTGGCCGAAATAGGGGGTCAGCTTGGTGAACAGCACCTGACCGCCGCTCGCCAGGATCTGTTGCCAGAACTCATACAGCTTGCCGCCGACCAGCGGGAACTGTTGCAACCAGAGCAGCGCGGGGGGTGGGGAATGGCTGATGCGGGTGCCCAGCTCGATCAGCATGGGGGCCTTCTCCGCCACGTTGGCCAGCGCCATGAACAGCGGGATAACGAACATCAGCAACAGTATGCCGCTCATCAGCAGGGCGGCCAGGGCCCGTTTGCCCCACAGCAGGCGCTGGGCCATCTGCATCAGCGGCCAGGTGGCGATGGTGATCATGGTGGCCCACACCAGGGCGGGCAGGAAGGGGCGCAGCACCATGAAGCACGAGATGATGAGCAGACTGAGGAACAGCACCCCCAGGGTTATCTTGGCCAAATCCACTTTTTTCATAGGTATTGCATTCCCTTTAACGAGGGGTTGGGCCCCGGTGTGCGGAGCCGGGGTTGATGAGATCAAGGGACCACCAGAGGCCGGCGCTCAGCCAGAGCCCCAGGCTGCCGACCAGCAATCCCTGCCCCGCCAGGATCAGCAGGGAGCTGCTGGTGAGCAGCGGCAGGGCGAGCAGCAAGCCGCCGATACCCAGGCTGACCGCCAGGGCCAGCAGGGCACAACGGATGGCGGGCACAGGGTGTCGTTCGAGTGGGAACAGAGTACCCGATACCAGCCCCAGGGTGAACATGGCCAGCGCCCCCAGGGCGCTGGATTGGGTGAATCCGGCCCCCAGCAGGCTGGCGAGGATCAGGCCCCACCAGGCGAGCCGGCTGTTCGCCAGGGTGCAGAGCGGCGAGCGCAGGGTCAGCAAGAGGGCGCCGAGGCCCAGGCCAACCACTACATCCGAGATGAAGTGCACCCCGAGCCAGACCCGGGCCAGGCCGGCCAGGGCCGCCAGCAACAGGGCGAGCAGGATGCCTTGCCAGGCCCTGAGCCCCGGCAGCCAGCCCAGCAGCAGGCCCCAGAACAGCAGGGTGGAGGCGGTGTGGCCGCTCGGCATGCCGAAGCCCTGAGCGCTTCGCTGCGCCAGCGCAGGATCCAGGTGGAATGGCCTGGGCCAGCCGATCCCCTCCTTGAGCAGCTGCACCAGCAGGGTGAGCAGCACCATGGCAAACAGCAGCCGGTAGAACCTCGGCCAACCGAGCAGGGGCAAGAGCAGCAGGGCCAGCCCAAGCTGGACCGGGGCGCTGCCGAGCAGGTTGCCGGCCAGGGGCCAGCGGGCGTGCGGGCCAAGCCAGCCTTGCAGGCGCTGGATCAGCGGCAGCTCGGCCCGGTGCAGGGCGCTGCTGGCTCCGGCGTCGGTGGCGCTGAAGTCGGCCTGCCACTGCACCGGACTCTCGGGCACCTCTGCGAGCCTGGGGCCGAGCCAGTCGAGCTGCGCCGGGAAGCGACGCTGGTTGTCTGGCAGCCGGGCCGGTTCGATCTGCCTGGCATTCTGGATCTCGCCGCCGAGGTTGGGGGCCTGCAGTATTGAGACGAAGCCCGTGCCGATCTGAGCCTGGATGGGATCCTGGGTCTGGCAGGCGAACAGTTGGGCCCGCTGCCAGCGCCCGAGATCGGCGGTGATGCGGCCGTGCAGCCCTGTCTCCTCGAACAATTCCCGCAGGGCCGCCTGCTCGGGGGTCTCCCCAGCATCTATATAGCCGCCGCTCAGGCTGTAGCGCCCGGAGATCCTGTCTTGCACCAGCAACAACTGTTGCTGGTGGCGGATCACGCAGGCGGCCGCACTGGGGGCCGTTTGGGCGGCCTGGACGGCGAGCAGCGGCGACAGCAGCAACAGCAGCAACAGGAAAAAAAAGGCGCGGATCATGGCGGGTCCATGGGGTTGACGACTGGGGCAAGGGTCACAGAAATCAGATACTTGGGCAATGAATTCCTGATGAAATCCCGGCCGAAGCGGCGCAGTTCGGGCCCAAATCGAGCCACAAGGATTGCCGTCGGCCGAGGCAGTCCCTACTATTGGCGGCTATTGTTCTTCTCATTCAACACTGCTTGGGGCCTTCCATGCGACAGATTGGTTTTTTCTTGGGGATAGGCATTGGCGTCATCCTGATACTCTTTGGCAGCATCGTCATCTTTCAGGCCTTGCCCGCCGCACTGGACGTGCTGGAGATGCCGAGCCGCATCCCCTTCGTGCGTGAGGTTTACACCTGGCTGATGACCAGCGCCAGCGGCCTCACCAACCAGCTCGAGCAGAATTTCCTGGAGGCATTCCAGACGGTGCTCAAGCTGATACTGCTGATCACCTTCCTGTGGGTCTGCGTCAAGCTGGTCAACATGGGGGTGTTGATCATCCGGGCCGGCGTCGACCTCATTCGCACCGCCATCGAGCACAGCGAAGGGGCCGAGACCAAGCAGGTCGAGCAGGATCGCCATCTTTAAGGATCCACTGCCTATACGCAGATAAACAACAGGCCACCCCAGGGTGGCCTGTTTTCATGGTGGGATATTCCACCAGAAATCAGTTCAGCAGTTTCTCGAGCTCTGCCTCGGCGTCTGCCCTGGCCTGGTCGCCCGGCTCTGCGGCCTTGACGGTATCGGCCAGGGCCTTGCTGGCTTGCTGCTGCACGGTGGCGGTAGCGTTGCTGACCGCCTGCTTGGCAGTGTCGGCGACGGCCTTGCTGGCCTGCTGCTGCACGGTAGCGGTGGCGTTGCCGACCGCCTGCTTGGCGGTGTCAGCCACGGCCTTGCTGGCCTGCTGCTGCGCCGTGGTGGTGGCATTGTCGGCCGCCTGCTTGGCGGGTTCGGTCACGGCCTTGCCGGCCTGTTGCTGCGCAGTGGAGGTAGCGTTGCTGACCGCCTGCTTGGCGGGTTCGGCCGCGGCCTTGCTGGCTTGTTGCTGCACCGTGGTGGTGGCGTTGTCGACCGCCTGCCTGGCGGTGTCTGCCGCGGCCTTGCTGTCCTGCTGCTGCACAGTGGTGGTGGCATTGTCGGCCGCCTGCTTGGCGGTGTCTGCCGCGGCCTTGCTGGCCTGTTGCTGCGCCGTGGCGGTGGTGTCGCTGGCGGCCGGTTTGGCGGTGTCTGCCGCGGCCTTGCTGGCTTGTTGCTGCACCGTGGTGGTGGCGGTGTCGGCCACTGTCTTGGTCGCTTGCTGTTGGGTACTGGCAACGGCACTGCTCACCGCCAGCTTGGCGGAATCCGTCACGGCCTGGTTGGCCTGCTGCAGGGTGCCGGTGGCGCTCTTGCTCACTTGCTGCTGCACCGCGCCGGTGGCGCTGCCGACCGCTTGCCTGGCGGAGCCCGTTATCGCCTGGGCTGTGCTCTGCTGCAGGTTACCCATCATGTTGCCGAGCAGGGAACCTCCGGATCCTGTCATGGCCTGGCCGACGCCGTTGAGGGCGGTGGCCGTGGTGCCACTCTGGCTCTGCCAATCCTGCATGGCGCTCGGCCAGCTCGGGGTGGCCGCCGTCAGGTTCTCACCAAACACCTGGGTGGCGCCATCCTTCTTCTGCAGCATGACGGAGAGCTGGTTGGTCTCGGCGTTCCACACCATGCCCGCCTGCTTGGCGGCATCCGGCACCGGGGCGTAGCGAGAGACCACGTAGAACAGTGGCCCCTCCTGCTGCAACTCGTTGGCGGTCTTGAGCAGCTGCATGGTGCTGTCGTAATTGGGCCCCAGCATGGCGGTCATCCGATCCTTGATGATCGGCTGCTCGAACAGGTTGGCTTCGTTCGGATCGAAACCGACCAGGGGCTTGAGCAGTGCCCACATCAGCTGGCTGGTGGGGCTCATCATCAGCAGGGGGGCAACGCAGGCGGACAACATCAGGCTCAGGCAGGCAGCCTTGAGCAACGGCATGATACGCATCGACGACATATCCAAGTAACTATTTGATTAATATGGGGTTATGCTGTCATATCCCGACAACATCACCTGAACTGGGCCGCCCCTTCCACCATGGAAGCGACGGGCGCAGGCAGGCTACCATATTGCTTCCGGAATGCCAGACGGGCCGACATTTATTGGTCAAGTCGGCGACCCGGATGGTCGCCTTGGGAGACCCGGCTTCCGTTGTCACAGGTGTTTTCCCATGATCCGATCCTTGTTCTGTCTGCTTGCCCTGAGTGCTCTAACCCCCGCCCTTGCCGCCCCCAATACCCTGACCCAGTCGGTGGGCACGGATCTGGTGCTGCCCCTCGGCTCACTGCCCGAGCGGGTCTGCTGGTATCAGGATCAGAAATACTTCCAGGGCGCCCGCATCCAGCAGGGGGATGTCTGGCTGGAGTGTGGTCCCCAGCACGTGCTGGAGAGCAAGGGCCCCCTGGCCTGGCACGAGCCTCAGCTGCGCCGGCCCGCCGCCGAAGAGAGTGGCAACCGGGAGACGATCAGGGTGGGTCAGTGAGCCTTTTCTTGATCCAGCTACAGACATGGGCGTGACCTCTGTCGCATAATGCGGCTCTTTCTTCTCTTGGGTGGGATCTAAGCAATGGCTCGTCGCTCTTCCAATATGCAACGTCGTCGTAGTAGCTGGTGGTACAAACGCCTATTGGTACGTGAGCGGGCAGAGCGCGAAGCGCGTTCCGTTCGGGATTAATGATTAATTGGAAAACGGGGCCTTAGGGTCCCGTTTTTATATCTTGTCCGTGGGTGGCAGGAGTTCGTCGCTCTTCCACTCCTTGTTGATATCCAACGTCGTCGCAGTGCTGGTGGTACAAACGCCTATTGGTACGGGAGCGGGCAGAGCGCGAAGGCGCTGCGTTCGGGATTGATGATTAATTGGAAAACGGGGCCTTAGGGTCCCGTTTTTATATCTTGTCCGTGGGTGGCAGGAGTTCGTCGCTCTTCCACTCCTTGTTGATATCCAACGTCGTCGCAGTGCTGGTGGTATAAACGCCTGGTGGTACGGGAGCGGGCAGAGCGCGAGGGCGCTGTGTTCGGGATTGATGATTAATTGGAAAACGGGGCCTTAGGGGCCCGATTTTATATTTCGTTTAGAGCGTAAAAAGGAGGCCGATTGGCCTCCTTTTTTATTGTATGTCAGAGGGTTAGCGCTGCAAGGCGGCCAGTGCCAGCGCAACCCGCTTGGCGTATTCCGGATCCGCCTGCTCGAAGTGCTTGAGCTGGGCCTGGACGATGGCGTCGTCCTCCACATGGATGAGGGAGCGCGCCAGGTTGGCGGCGAGCCGCGAGCGCTGCCCCTCGTCCATGATACGGAACAGGTTGCCCGGCTGGCTGTAGTAGTCGTCATCGTAGTCACGAAAATCGTAGTGCAGGGCGGCTCCCTCCAGACTCAGGGCCGGCTCCTGCTGCCCGCTCGGTTGCTGGGTGCCGAAGCGGTTCGGCTGGTAGTTGGGGCTGGCGCCACCGTTGCCGTCGGAGCGCATGGCGCCATCGCGGTGGGCGCCGCTGAATGGGCAGCGGGGGGCGTTGACCGGCAGCAGGCCGTGGTTGACCCCGAGACGGTAGCGCTGGGTGTCGCCGTAGGAGAACAGTCGGCCCTGCAGCATGCGATCCGGCGAGAAGCCGATGCCGGGCACCACGTTGGCCGGGGTGAAGGCCGCCTGCTCCACGTGGGCGAAGTAGTTGTCCGGGTTCTGGTTGAGCTCGAGCACCCCGACCGGGATCAGCGGGTAATCCTTGTGCGGCCATACCTTGGTGAGATCGAAGGGGTGGATCTCGTAGCTTTGGGCCTCGGCCTCCGGCATCACCTGCACATAGACCTTCCAGCGCGGGAAGTCGCCCCGCTCGATGGCGTTGAACAGATCCGCCTGACTGCTCTCCCGATCCTGGCCGACCACGTTGGCGGCCTCCTCATCGGTGTAGAAGCTGTGGCCCTGCTCGGTCTTGAAGTGGAACTTGACCCAGAAGCGCTCATTCGCGTCGTTGATGAAGCTGAAGGTGTGGCTGCCGTAGCCGTTCATCTCCCGCAGGCTCTTGGGGATGCCGCGATCGCTGAACAGGGTGGTGATCTGGTGCAGGGATTCCGGGTGGCGTGACCAGAAGTCCCAGGCGGCGGTGGCGCTGCGCAGGTTGGTGCGGGGATCCCGCTTCTGGGTGTGGATGAAGTCCGGGAATTTCAGGGGATCGCGAATGAAGAACACCGGGGTGTTGTTGCCCACCAGATCCCAGTTGCCCTGCTCGGTGTAGAACTTCAGGGCGAAGCCGCGCACATCGCGCTCCGCATCGGCGGCGCCCTTCTCACCGGCGACCGTGGAGAAGCGCAGGAACACCGGGGTCTGCTTGCCGACGCTGTTGAACAGATCGGCCTTGCTGAACTGGCTGATGTCGTGGGTCAGGGTAAAGGTGCCGTAGGCGCCGGAGCCTTTAGCGTGAACCACTCGCTCGGGAATACGCTCACGGTCGAAGTGGGCCAGTTTTTCCATCAACCAGATGTCTTGCATCAGCACCGGGCCGCGGGGGCCGGCGGTGAGGCTGTTGTTGTTGTCGACGACGGGGGCACCGTTGGCGCTGTGCAGGGTCTTGTCAGTCATGGGGCATCTCCTTGTGATGATGGGGGTACGATACGGCAAGGGGCGCGAGCGGGGCCAATCGGTCAGCTCTAAGTGTTTGATAGGTGGCCTGAATGGAGTTGGCTACGGACACAAAGGGCGCTATTTTGGACGGACGTTCACGCATCAGGGAGGAGAGGGGATGATTGATATCAGGATTCGTCAGGCGGAGGCCGGAGATGCCCAGGGGTTGCGGGATCTCTATGCCATGCCAAAGGCTCAGGCAGGCACCCTGCAGATGCCCTATCCGACCCTGGCCATGTGGCAGCAGCGCCTCGCCGAGTACAGCGGTCATGGTCTGGTGGCGCTCGTGGACGGCCTGCTGGTGGGTAATCTCGGGCTCTCGATCGAGCCGAATCCACGTCGTCGCCATGTGGCTGGCATCGGCATGGGGGTACGGGATGACTGGGCCGGCCGCGGGGTGGGCTCGGCCCTGCTGGGGGCGGCGGTGGATCTGGCGGACAACTGGCTCAACCTGCAGCGGCTCGAGCTGACGGTCTACAGCGACAACGCGGCCGCCATCGCGCTCTACCGCAAGTTCGGCTTCGAGCAGGAAGGTTGCTCACCCGCCTATGCGTTTCGTGAAGGGCGTTTCGTCGATGCTTTGCATATGGGGCGGGTCCGCTTGCCGTGAGAGCCAGTGAGAGTGCTATGAGAGTGAAGCAGCCATGATTGACTGTCGTGCCTGTCAGAGATGCTCCCGCCATCAAGGGTCATATCACCAGTTCTACTGCGTCGATGCGCTAGAGAGTGGGACTGATCTGATTGCCATAAGAGTGAAACAGCCATGATCGATTATCGCGCCCGCCTGCGGCCCGCCATCCGGGCGCTGGAGCAGGATCCCGAGCTCTCCATCGAGGCACTGGCGGCGCTGGCCTGCCTCTCCCTCTTCCACTTCCACCGGGTATTCACCGCCGTGGTGGGGGAGGCGCCGGGGGAGATGTGCCGGCGTCTGCGCATGCAGCGGGCAGCCTGGCAGCTGTGCTACACGGATGCCAGCGTCACGGCCATTGCACTGGGGGCGGGGCTCGCCAGTTCCCAGGCCTTCGCCAAGGCATTTCGCCGCCACTACGGCTGCGCTCCTGGCGAGTTTCGCCGTGACAAGCGCAAGAATGGACACCAGGAGAGCAAGGATGGACACGCCTGGGACGGGCTGCTCCCTTATGCTGAAGGCCACTCATCAGCAAGGAGCAACAACATGAAAACCGTCGAGATGGATGCCCGCACCCTGGCCTATATCCGGGTGACAGGCCCCTATGGGGAGGGCTATGACGCGGTCTGTGGCCGCCTGCATCAATGGGCTGCCGCGCGCGGACTCGAGGGCGGGGAGTGGATCTTCATCTACCACGACAACCCCGAGGTGACGCCGCCGGCCCAGTGCCGCACCGACATCGGCATCACGGTGCCGCCCCAGACCCGGGGCGAGGGGGAGGTGGAGGCTCAGCTCATTCCCGCCGGTCGCTACGCCCAGTCCCGCTATCTCATCACGGACAGAAGCCAGTACGGACCGCGCTGGCAGGAGCACATCAATGACATCGTCGCCGCCGGGCTGGAATTTGGCAGTGGACCCTGCTTCGAGCTCTATCACAGCGTGAGCAACGATCCCCTGCGCGACGACGTCAGCTTCTGCTCCAGCGTTAAGGTCTGATAGTCAGGGCGACTGCCTCAAGATAAAAAAGCAGTGGATATACGAGATAAAACCAAGAGGAGCCAGTGATGGCTCCTCTTTGCATTTGGGCTCGCGATCCCGCTTCGGCATGGTCGGCTATCACACCTCATCCATTAGGGAGCCTGTGGGGTAGCGTGGGGTCAGGACTGGCTGGGTACCTTGTCCCGGCGGGATTTCCACCACCAGCGCAGCCGGATCTGGGAGATCAGCATACCCGCCAGCATCAGGCTGCAGCCGACGATAGCCCGTTCATCCAGGGTTTCGCCCAGCAGCAGCACGCCACCGATGGCGGCAAACACCGTCTCCAGGCTGAGGATGATGGCGGCATGGGCCGGGTGGGCGCCACGCTGGCCCACCACCTGCAGGGTGTAGCCGATGCCGACCGACACCAGCCCGGCATAGAGCAGCGCCTGCCAGCCCGCCACGGCGCCGCCGAGGGTCGGGGTCTCGATGACGAAGGCGGTGGCGAGGCTCAGCAGCCCGCATACCACGAACTGCACGCCGGCGAGGCGGATGGGCGCGACCCGGTTCGAGTAGTGATCCAGCAGCAACAGGTGAATGGCCCAGAACAGGGCGCCGACCACCTGCAGCAGATCCCCGTAGCCGATGGTGAAGTCATCGGTCACGCTGAGGTAGTAGAGGCCGGCCATGGCGATGAGGGCGCCGACCCAGGTGTTGGCCCCGGTTTTGTGGCGCAGCAACAGGCCGATGACGGGCACCAGAATGATGTAGAGGCCGGTGATGAAACCCGCCTTGGCGGCCGTGGTGTAGAGCAGCCCCACCTGTTGCAGGGAGGCGGCGCTGAACAGCACGGTACCGGCGATGAGGCCGCCGGTCAGCAGCAGCCGGCGTTCGCCGGACGATGACCCGGATGGCGCGCTGGGCTGGCGCGACTTGAGCCACCACAACAGCGGCAGCAGCGAGAGGGCGCCGAGCAGGAAGCGCAGGCCGTTGAAGGTGAAGGGCCCCATGTGATCCATGCCCAGGCGCTGGGCCACGAAGCCCAGTCCCCAGATGGCGGCGGCCATCAATAACATCATGTTCGAACGCATACGGATTCATCCCTGAAAAACAGTCATAGCGGCACTCCACGGCCTCTGTCAGTACGATACCCGTCCGCGGGGGGAGTTGTCGCCAGCCATTTTCACTCTTTGATCTGCGGGTGGGGTGGCGCGTCAGGGGTTTTCAGCCATTGGCGAGCTTGGCCAGCAGGGGGATCAGGGCGAGCAAGAGCAGGTTGCCACGCAGGATCCAGACCACCCAGAATTGCTGCTGGATGGAGACCATGGGGGCGCGCCCCTGACGCAGGGAGTGGCGCCAGCGCTGGAACAGCCGGCTGGGGTAGCCAAAACTGATGACCATGCAGAAGAACAGCAGCAGCTTGATGCGATAGCCGGGATTGGCGAGCAGGACGCTCGGTGTCAGATCGTGGTTGAACACCTGCAACACGCCGGTGATGAAGATGAGCAACAGGGCCAGCGCCACCAGGCTGTCCGCGATCAGCAGCTTGCGCACCTGTTCGATGGACATGCCGCGGCGAAACAGAAAATATTCCGACGTCACGGCGCCGGTCAGGGTGATCACGGCACAATAATGGAGCGCCGTCAGCAGGTCCTGGTTCAACATCTGGGCAAATTCCTTCTCGTCCGGCACACCACAAGCTTCCTCTTGGACGCCATTAGGCGGGGCTGATATTCTCACACTACATCGCATCTGACGATAGCCGAGGGTCTGGATTGGCCAAGCACGACACGCGGGTTGATATCACTCAACACTGGTCTCTGGTTGCCAGGATGCGACTGGGGCTGGCATTGCTTTTCCTGCCGGTGCTGATGCTGGGCAGTATCTACTACCTGCACATGGAGCGCAGCCTCCAAATCGATCTGCAGCAGCGCCTGCTCGCCACCAACAAGCAGTTGCAGCATACCTTCATCGAGCCCTACCTCAACGAGCTGGAACGCCAGTTCAATCTGATCTACGACCGGACGCTGGTCGAGGACTTCAGTGGCGGCGGGCTGCGGCACGGGGAGCGCTATCTGCAGGAGTGGGCGCTCTACAAGGGGGTCATGGCCGATCTCGACTCCGCCTATGTCGGCACCGCCAAGGGCGATTTCCTCATCTACCCCAGACCCGAGGTACCCGCCGACTACGATCCCAGAACGCGCCCCTGGTATCGGCTGGCCAGCCAGCAGGCGGGCAAGCTGGTGTGGACGGACCCCTATCAGGGCTACGGTGAGCTGCACGACCAGCTGATGATCTCCCTGGCACGGACCCTGTCCGATCGGGAGGGCAAGATACAGGCCGTGGTGGCCATCGATGTGGTACTGGCCCCCTTCTCGGCCCAGCTGAACAAGCAGCCGGAGGCGGGCTACCAGATGATCATCAACCAGTCCGGCAAGGTGCTGGCCTATCCGGACCCCGCCTGGCTGCTCAAGTCCATGCCCAGCCCCCACTGGCTCTCGCGTTTCGACAGCACAGAGGGCATCTTCCTCGACACCGAAACCCAGCAGTTTGTGGCCTATCGCCGGCTGCCCCACTGGAACTGGGTGCTGATCAGCGTGCAACCGGCGGCCAGCTTCCAGGCCGTGGTGGCGCGCGCCTCCTTCAACGTGCTGGGAGTGTTGGTGCTGGCCTGCGTGCTCTATGCGCTGCTGGCGCTGTTCTGGGCCCGTTACTTCAGGCGCATGCTGGACGAGATCTCCACCATGATCCGCGCCAGCCGTCTGCAACCCGATGATGTGCCCCAGGGCGGCATGCGCGAGCTCAGGCATGTCTATGCGGAGCTGGCGGAGGTGAGCAAGGACTATCACGAGGTGCGCCAGCAGGCCAACCTGGACAAGCTGACCGGCCTCTACAACCGGCGCTTCTTCGATGAGCGGCTGCATCATCTGTTGGTGGAGCAGCAGCCCTTCTGCCTGGCCATGCTGGATCTGGACAACTTCAAACGGGTCAATGACACCTATGGCCACCAGACCGGGGACGTGGTGCTCAAGCGGGTGGCTGCGCTCGGCAACCGGCTGCTGGGGGATCACGGCTGGGTCTTCCGCTACGGCGGTGAGGAGCTGACGGTGCTGCTGATCAACCCGGACATCCACTTCTGCCACCTGCTGCTGGAGCAGTTCCGAGTCGGGGTTGCTTCTCTGGACTGGCGCGAACCCGGCCTCGCCATCACCTTCAGCGGCGGGCTGGTGGCCAGTGCGCCGGGTCTGGATGCCAAGGCCTTGCTGGAGCTGGCGGATGCCGAGGTGTATCGCGCCAAACATGACGGCAAGAACCGTATCTACTTCGGCCAACCGCCGGGATCGGCGGGGGCGTCAGCGCTCAGGATCGCCACACTGAGCAACGAAGGGACCTGAGGGTCCCTTCTGCGTTCAGGCCGTCAGCTGCCAGGCCAGGATCGGCCAGCGCAGCGCCTCGGCCACCTGGCGCAGGCCGGGGGCGGGGTTGACCGCATAGGGATGAGTCACCGCCCGCAGCAGCGGCAGATCGTTGTGGGAGTCGCTGTAGCCGTGACTCTCCTGCCAGATCCCGGACTGTCCGGCGAACAGCTGGTTGATGCGGGCCACCTTGCCCTCGCGAAAGCTGAGAGTGCCCCTGGTCTGGCCGGTCAGCATGCCGGCCTCCTCGTCCAGCAGGATGGCGACGCAGTGATCCATCCCCAGCATGCGGGCCATGGGGGCCACCAGGTGCTCGCCGGAGGCGGAGATCAGCACCAGCACATCGCCGCGCTCCCGGTGCCACTCGATGCGGGCCAGCCCTTCCGGGTAGAGCCGCTCCCGCAGCACTCCCTCGGCAAAGTGTTGGCACTGTTGCTCGAGCCAGGCCTGTGACTTGCCCACCAGGGGTTGCAGGGTGAAGGCCATGTACTGGTGCATGTCCATCTTGCCCTGATGGTAGAGGGACATCATGGCCTGCTCCTCGGCCACCATGGTCGCCGGGGCCAGCTCCTCGGCCACCATGTACTCCAGCCAGAGGCTGGCACAGTCTCCGGCGATCAGGGTCTCGTCCAAATCAAACAGTGCCAGTGCCATGTGGGCTCCTTGCTATCAAAACGGGGGATGATGAGGGGCCGCGCTCTGGCCGCGCAACCGCTGAAAAGAGAATGCAAACCATGGGCTTATGCTACCTCACACAGCTGATCCCGGGCCACCGCCAGGGTGACCCTGGTGCCCACCGCCAGCAGATCCCTGGCCGAGCGGTTGAGCACGTCCACCGTCAGCAGCCCGGCCTCGCATTCGACCTGGTAGCGGATGACGTTGCCGAGCAACTGCTGTTGGCGAATGATGCCGGGCAGGCTGTGTTCATGGCCCTCGGTGCCCGCCGGCAGCAGGCTGATGGACTCGGGGCGCAGGGCCAGCCGGCTATGTGTTCGCGGGCCGAGCAGTGACTTGGCCTGCTCGGGATCCAGCAGGTTGTAGTGGCCGATGAAGCTCGCCACGAAGGCGTTGGCGGGCTGGGTGTAGATCTGCTCCGGGCTGCCGCTCTGCACTATGCGCCCCCTGTCCATCAGGAACACCCGATCCGACATGGTCAGTGCCTCCTCCTGATCGTGGGTGACGAACAGGGTGGTCAGCTCGAGCCGTTGCTGGATCTCGCGGATCTGCTGGCGCAGGCTACGGCGGATGCGGGCATCCAGCGCCGACAATGGCTCGTCCAGCAGCAGTATGCGCGGCCGCACCACCAAAGCGCGGGCCAGGGCCACCCGCTGGCGCTGGCCGCCGGAGAGCTCGCTCGGGTAGCGCTTCGCCAGCTCTTCGAGCTCCACCAGTGCGAGCACCTCCCGCACGCTGGCGGCCAGCTCCCGCCCCGGCTGGGGCTTCATGCGCAGGCCGAAGGCCACGTTGTCCCACACCGTCATGTTCGGGAACAGGGCATAGCTCTGGAACACCATGCCGATGCCGCGCTGCTGGGGGGCCTGCCAGGTGATGTCTTCACCGGCGACCCGGATCTGGCCGCCGTCGACCGGGGTCAGCCCGGCCAGGGCCCGCAGCAGGGTGGACTTGCCGCAGCCGGAGGGGCCGAGCAGGGTGACCAGCTCCCCCTTGCGGATGCCGAATTCGATCCCCTCGAACACCCGGGTCTCGCCGTAGGACTTGTGTAACTGATTGACTTCTAGATGAAACATCTTGGATCACCGATGGAATCTGTTCGCCGCCCAGGTGAGCAGCAGGGTCAGCAGGAAGTAGCTCATCACCAGGGCGCTGGTGAAGTGCCCCGAGGTGGCGCGCATGTTGTAGAGATAGACCTGCAGGGTCTCGTAGCGGGTGCCCACCAGCATGTTGGCGAACACAAATTCCCCGAGCAGGAAGGAGAGGGACAGGAACAGTGCCGCCAGCAAGCCCTTGCGCAGGCAGGGCAGTACCACCAGCGCGAAGGCGCGGGCGCTGCCGGCACCGAGCAGGTGGGCGGCGTCCATCAGATCCTTGAGGGGTATCCCTTGCAGGTTGTTGGCGAGCGCCCGGTACATGAAGGGCAGCACTATGGTGAACCAGGTGCCCACCAGGATCCACGGCGTGCCGATGAGGGGCAGGGGGCCGTCGGCGTAGATCTGCAGCAGGCCCACCGAGGAGACCACCGGCGGCACCGCGAAGGGCAGCAGGATCAGCAGATTCATCCAGGGATCCAGCTTGGGGAAGTAATAAGCCACTACCAGCACGGTCGGCACCAGCACGAGCGTCCCCAGCAGCAGGGTCGCGAAGCAGACCAGCAGGCTGCGGCCGAAGGCGGCCAGGAAGCGGGGATCTCCCCACAGCTTGAGATACCAGTCGAGGGTGAAGCCATCCGGCAGCAGGGTGGCGCCCCAGCGGGTGGAGATGGAGTAGATAAAGGTGGCCAGCAGGGGCAGCAGCAGGGTCGCCACCAGGGCGCCAAGCACCCACTTTGGCCAGCGGGGGTTGAGATCACGCATGCTGGTTCCCCTTGTTCACATAGCTTCTTTTCAGCAGCCACTGGTTGGCGGCTGTGACGACCCCCAGCAGCACCATCAGGATCACCGCCAGCGCCGCCGCCAGGTTCGGTTCGAGGAAGATGTCGCCGGAGACCAGGCTGGCCACCCGGATGGTCACCAGGTTGAAGTTGCCGGTGGTGAGGGCATAGGCGGAGGCGTAGGCGCCCACCGCATTGGCAAACAGGATGATCAGGGTGCCGAGCAGGGCGGGGGTGAGCACCGGCAGCGCCACGTGCCACACATACTGCCGCTTGCTGGCGCCGAGCAGGGCGGCGGCCTGGGGCCAATCATCCTGCAGGGTATCGAAGGCCGGGTAGAGCAGCAGCAGGGCGAGGGGTATCTGGAAGTAGGTGTAGATGAGGATGAGGCCGCTGCCCGAGTAGAGGTTGAAGCCGTCGATCCAGCCCCAGGACTTGAGCAGCAGGGTGATGGCGCCGTTGATGCCGAGCACGATGATGAAGGCGAAGGCCAGCGGCACGCCGCTGAAGTTGCTGGTCATGGTGACAAACGCCAGCAGCAGGCGCTTGATCCCCTCGCCGCTGTGACGCAGGGCCGCCGCCCCCAGGGTGCCGATGGCGAGCCCCGCCAGGCTGGCGATGCCGGCGATGCGAAACGAGTTGCCAAAGGATTGCAGGTAGAAGGGGGAGCTCAGGATCTCCCGGTAATGGGCCAGCCCCCAGCCGTCCGGCGTCTGGAAGCTGCCCACCAGCACCCACACCATGGGGGCGAGCTGGAACAGGATCATCAGCAGGGCGAAGGGCAGCAGCACTAGGGCGGGCAGCCAGTGGCGGCGGGTGCGGCCCTGGCGTGCGTCTTGTGTTGTCAGGGTGTCAGTGGCGGCGGGCATCATCAGTGCACCTCCCGCTGGTGGCTCGCCTTGAGCAGCTGGGGGCCGCTCGGCTTGTCGTGGGCAATCCCGAGCAGATCCGCCATCAGGGCGCAGAGCTGGGTCTGTTGCAGTGCGGGGCCGGCTGGCCACTGGGTCACGAAGGCCTCTCCAAACAGCCAGAGCGGCACGCCGCGCTCTTCGGGCAGGGTGCCGCCGTGGCTGAGATCCTCGTTCATGCCGTGATCCGCGGTGATCAGCACCTGATAGCCTTCTGCCAGCCACTGGGGCAGCAGATCGGCCAGCAGGCTGTCCATGCGCCGTGCCTGATTGCGGTACTGGCGGGAATCCAGCCCGAAGCGATGGCCCGCGTCGTCCACCCCCATGGGATGGATCAGCAGGAAGTCGGGGTCATACTGGGTGCGCAGCCATTCACCGTCCAGCAGCAGGTGGCTGTCGGGGTAGCCGTCGTCCCAGTAGAAGCAGCCGTGCTGGATCGGCAACTGTTCGTTATGGGTGAAGCGATCCCGCAGCGGCTGCCAGGGGCTGCGATTGTAGAGCTCGCTCACCCAGTGATAGGCCGCGGCCGCCGTGCCTTTGCCGCCGGCGCGGGCGAGATGGAAGATGGAGTCGTGTTGACTGAGGCGGCTGACACCGTTGTGGGTGATGCCGCTCGCCACGGGCGGCACGCCGGTCAGGATGCACTCGTAGAGCGGCCGGGAGAGGGAGGGCAGGGCGCACGTCAGGGTCGTGTAGAGCCCGCGCTCTGCCTCTACCATGCCTGTGAGGTAGCCCATGGTGTGGGCTACCTCGGCAGACAGGCCATCCACAAGTACCACTATCACCTTGTGTTGCACAGGCTGTCCTTACTGCATGTTGATCATGACGGTTTCCTGCCACTGGCGCGGCAGGGCCTTGGAGCTCTGCTCCCAGGCGGCGTGATCCTGCACCGGCTTGGCGTTGGCGTATTGCTCCGCCGGCAGCAGCTTGGCCTTGACGTCATCCGGCAGCACCACGTTGTCGCGGATGGGGCGGGCATAGCCACGAGCCAGGTTGATTTGCCCTGCGTCCGAGAGGATGTACTCCCGCGCCAGCTTGGCGGCGTTGGGGTTCTTGGCCCACTTGTTGATGATGGTGGTGTAGCCGGCGATGACGGAGCCGTCGCTCGGGATCACCACATCAAACTTCTTGGGATCGATCTGGTCGCGGTAGTTGAGGGCGTTGAAGTCCCACAGCACCCCCACCTCCACCTCGCCCTTCTCGATGTTGGCGATGGTCGGGTCGTTCAGCGACAGGCGGCCCTGCTTGGCCAGCTGGCCGAACAGCTCCAGCGCGGGCTTGAGATCCTTTTCGCTGCCGCCGGTGGCATAGGCCGCCGCCAGCACGCCGTTGTTGGCCTGGGAAGCGACGCCCACATCACCCAGGGTCACCTTGTAGTCACCGCCGAGCAGGGACTGCCAGCTGGTGGGGGCAGCCTTGACCAGATCCTTGTTGATCAGGAAGGCGATGGTGCCGGTATAGGCCAGCATCCAGTGGCCGTCCGCGTCCTTGGCCCAGTTCGGGATGTCCGCCCAGGTGGAGGGTTTGTAGGGCTGGGTGACCCCCTGCTTGACCGCGACCGGGCCGAAGGCGCCACCCACGTCGCCGATGTCGGCGGTGGCATTGCTCTTCTCGGCGGCAAACTTGGCGATCTCCTGGGCCGAGCTCATGTCGGTGTCCTGGTGCTTGATGCCATAGACACTGCCGATCTGCTGCCAGGTGTCCTTCCAGTTGGCCCAGCTGTCGGGCATGCCGATGCTGTTGAGCTGGCCTTCACCGCGGGCGGCTTTTTCCAGATCCGCGATATTGTCGGCGGCAAACAGCGGTTGACTGATGGCCGCCAGGGCCAGTGCACTTGCGATCACGCTTTTCATCATCCCATCCCTCTGGACTAGGTCAGTTAAGGTTCGAGAGGGATGCTAGAGGGGAAATATGACGGTGGCGGGGCATTTGAATGGCAGTTTGATGACAAATGAGACCCGCGGCCTCTCGAAGGGCAGAGCTGCTTCAAGGTGTGGATAGGGTGGTGGCGGGCGTGTGTGTAGATAGCCGCTTGAAGACTGATGAGCCTGTCACCTGGCTGTCATCCTGCCAGGGTACAACTCTGGGCCAACAGCGGCTGGTCTACTCCAGCCGAATGACTAACAGGGATGTGACAGTGAGAGAGCCGCGACTGAGCGAGCAGGTGGTGGCCGATGGCCGAACCCCCTCCAAGAGTGAACAGATCTGCCAGACCCTGCGCCGCTATATCGGCAGCGGCCAGCTGGGGGCGGGGCAGCAGTTGCCCGCCGAGCGCGCCCTGAGCGAGCGTTTCGCCACCACCCGCATCACCGTCAAGGAGGCGTTGTCGAGCCTCGAAGCGGACGGTCTCATCTACAGAGCCGAGCGGCGCGGCTGGTTCGTGGCGCCCCCAAGGCTCACCTATGATCCCGCCATCCACACCCACTTCCACCAGTGGATCGGCGAGCAGCAGCGCGTAGCCGAGACCCGGGTGCTGGCCCACGGCGGCGCCCTGGCCAGCAGCGAGCTGTGCCGCTGGATGGGGCTGGCTCCCTTTACCCCGCTCTACGAGATCCGCCGTCAGCGGCTGATCGACGGCCGCCCCGTGCTCCACGTCAGCCACCACCTGCTGGCGAGCCGCTTCCCCGACATCGCCAGCGCCCCCCTGGCGGGCTCACTCACCGAGCTCTACGCGCAGCGCTATGGCATAGGCCAGGGCGGCGCCAGTCTGGAGATCACCCCCTCGGCGGCGCGGGGCCCCATCGCCCGCGCCCTCAATCTGGCACCGGGGAGCGCGGTGCTGCGACTGGTGCGGGTCAACTATGACGAGGCGGGCGCGCTGGTGGATTGCGACATCGAGCACTGGCGACCGGATGCGATCCGCATCTGCCTGGACACCCGGGCGCTCTTGCCCCCGTTGGGGACGAGAGCGGGAACGCAAACGGAGAGTCAGGGGAAGATCCGAGCATGAGGAAGGGGATCCTGTCCTGATGGAGGCAAGGATCCTGTACAGAGAGAGGATCCTCGCGCCCGGCCAGGGGATCAGTTGTCGATATTGGGGATCAGATCGTCGAAGCTCTGGTAGCCGCAGTCCGCCAGTTGCAGGGACATGGTGTAGGTCTTGGTGTGCTCCCGCTGGCCGATGGCGGGGCGGTTCAGCTTGAGCTCCTGATGCCAGTACTCCTTCATCCGATCGATCAGCGCCATGGCCTCGGTCTCGTCCAGATGGAGCTGACAGAGCGCCATGTAGTTGTTGGACTTGTGCATGTTCTCCACCAGATAGTCCCCCAGCACCGCCATGGCCTGGCGCGCCTGCTGGCGGGCGAAGCGGCTGTGCTGCTCGAAGCTGATGCGCTCGCTGATGAGAAAGTGGTAGCTGTTGTCGAGGCCGAGCTGCAGTATGCCGAGCCGCTCCAGCTTGCGCAGGTAGAGGTAGCAGGACGCATCGGTCAGGCCGTACTCCCGCTTCAGATCCACCAGGGCCTTGTCGCGCCAGAAGATGTTGGCGAGGAAGGCGTAGAGGCCAGGCTCCTTGTGGAATGCCTCGTCCTGCTCCTGGGTGAAGACGGCGCGCCGGCTCTGGGCATCCTGGGTGCGGTCCAGCAGCTCCTCGAACGACAGCCCCACCAAGTGACAGAGCTCCAGCAGGGTATCGAACGGCAGGGAGGGCTTGTTCATCATCCGCTTGATGGTGGCGATGGAGACGCCCATGGCCTCCGCCAGGGTCTGGTAGCGGATCCCCTTGTCGGTCAGGGCCTTCTTCAGGGTGTCGAGAATCTGGTTGGCCAGGGTCTGGCTGTAGGTCATGCAACTAATCCTTTATCTGCATCTTGTGTCGTGTCAGAGAGTGAGTTCTTTTTTTGTTTTGGGCTCAAGTTTTGACACCTGTCTAGCTTGAGCAAGATAAACCCGCCGGCAGAGACCGGCGTGGCCCGACCAGGAAGGAGGCCGGTGGCAGATAATGACACCTTGCGGTGCATATCCTTCAACCTTTCAACATTTTGCTGGTGATGCACGGCACATCGCACATAATCCGAACCGGATCGGATTCACGGCCCCAGCGGCCTGGAAAACGATTGTTTGCTTCCAAATTAAGGGTTTTTAAACCGCAAGGTTTTTTTTCTTTCCTGGCATTGAGCGGAACTCGCGAGAGATCCGCTTTTTCTTTTCTCCAAATCTGAGCCCGCCGTCAAGGCTGAGGCGCATCTTTCGATACTTCTCGCTGTCGGCCCTCAGTCGGCGGCCTCATTCCCCCTTGCAGGGGAACAGCTTGGGGATCTCCCGCACCAGCCAGCTCTTGGCCTTGCCCATGGTATCCCGTCGCCAGGCCAGCGCGACCTGGATCTGGTGTCGATACTCGGGCCCTATCACCTTGAGGCGTCCCGCCTTGATGTCCTCCTCGATCCAGCTCTGCGGCATGGTGCCGACGCCGATGCCCGCCAGCAGGGCATCACGCTTCTCGCTCATGGTGCTGACGGTGAGGCGCGGCTGCTTGTCCAGCAGGCGGTAGGTGAGCACCGGCTTGCGCAGGGCGGTGTCGGCGATGGCGATGGCGCGGTAGCGGCGCAGGGTATCGTCCGCCAGGGGCTCGGCCTCCTGATGCAGCGGGTGATCCGGGTGGGCGACGTAGAGCATCACCTCCTCCTGCAACAGCTGATGCTTGATACCGGTCAGCGTCAGATCGGGGTTGAGGGAGGAGATGAGCAGGTCGGCGCGGCCATCCTCCAGACACTCCCAGCTGCCCGCCAGCACCTCGGCGCGAAACCGCAGACGGGTGTCGGTGAGCTCGGCCAGCCGCTCCACCAGCGGGTAGAGCGCCTGCACCGGCACCAGGGCATCGACGGCCACCGTGATGTCGGTCTCCCAACCGCGGGCCAGCGCCCGGGTCTCGCCCACCAGATGCTCGGCAGCCTCCAGCAGCACCCGGCCCTGCTCCAGCAGCATGCGCCCGGCCGGGGTGAACTTGGTGCGATGGCCGCTGCGATCGAACAGCATGGCGTCCAGCTCGTCCTCCAGCTTCTGCACCGTGTAGCTCAGCGCCGAGGGCACCTTGCCGAGTTCATCGGCGGCGGCCGCGAAGCTGCCACGACGGTCGATGGCATCCAGCACCCGGATGGCTTCCAGGGTCAGCGCCCGTTCCTTGTTGGTCTCCTTGGCCATATTTACCCTTCAATTTTTTTGAACATGTTTGCCAGATTATCTCGCTAACAACTTAGGGCAAGTGACCTTAATATTCAACCAACGCTTCGGCAGGAAGGCCGAGCGGCCAAATAAGCGATAGTTCAGGACTGTGACACCCAAGATGAGATGTCTGATGTCAGTAAAAGAACAACACTATATTTGAATAACCTCTTGCATGGATGCATTGATTCGGGCCGACCCGGCCTTGGCAATGACATATAAAACAAGAGAGTGAAACATGAAAAACGTAATCAAGATGCTGGCCGTTGCAGGCCTGATGACCGCCGGTGTAGCTCAGGCTGCCGTTCCCGCCAACTTCAGCGCCGCCCCTGGTGTGCTGGTGGTCAACTGGCAGGCGGACGCCGCCATCGACGGCAAGGCCAACCCCATGCTGGAGGTGCGTGACGAGTCCGGTGATGTGCTGGCATCCGTCCATGCGAACCTGACGGGCACCCAGCTGGTACAGATCCCGAGCCGCACCCAGGGCAACCTGACGGTCAGCCTGGGCAACGAGAACAGCAGCTACCGCATCCCGTACGGGGTGGGTGGCGGTCGCCAGCGTTAATCAACCGTATCGATATTTGAGGAGCACACCATGATGAAATTGAGAGCCGCAGAAGCGCGAGGCAAGGCCAACTTTGGCTGGCTGGATGCACGTCACAGCTTCTCGTTCGGTCATTACTATGACCCGGACTGGATGGGACACTCTGTCCTGCGGGTCATCAACCAGGATCTGGTGTCGCCGGGTGGCGGTTTTGCCACCCACCCTCACGCCAACATGGAGATCCTGACCTGCGTGCTGAAAGGCACCATAGAGCACAGGGACAGCCTCGGCCATGCCGAGCAGATCCCGGCGGGGGATTTCCAGCTGATGAGCGCAGGGTCCGGTATCCGGCACAGCGAGTACAACCCCTCGCAGACCGAGCCGCTCTCCCTGTTGCAGATCTGGATCGAGCCGAACGAAGTCGGCACGACACCGGGCTATCAGCAGAAGAAGATTGAAAACCAGCCCGGACTGACGCTGGTGGCGTCACCGGATGGTGAGGGGGGATCCTTCAGGATCCGCCAGCAGGCGAAGGTGTGGCGGTTGCAGCTCGCCGAGGGGGAGACCCTCGAATGGGCATTGCAAGGACGGCACGGATACCTGCAAATGATTTCAGGGGAGCTGACTGGCAACGGTCTGGCTGCCCGACCCGGCGATGGCCTGCTCAGTCGTGACGAGCAGCGCTGGTCGCTCAGGGCCTCCCAAGGGAGTGAGGCTCTGCTGTTTGATCTGCCCTGATAAATAAATCTCGGCAAAATGAATGAGTTAACAATTCGGTCTTACACTATTAACGAGTTACTGGTAATCAAAGGAATCTGAAAATGGAAAAGATGAAAGACGTGGCACTGCTGGTGGGTCGTGTATTGCTGGCGCTGATGTTCGTGATTGCAGGCTGGGGCAAGATCAGCGGCTATGCCGGTACCCAGGGTTACATGGAAGCCATGGGGGTGCCCGGCGCCATACTGCCGCTGGTGATCCTGCTGGAGCTGGGGGGTGGCCTCGCCATCATGCTGGGCCTGTTTACCCGTAGCATCGCCGTGTTGATGGGTGGTTTCACCCTGATGGCCGCCTTTATTTTCCACTATCAGCCTGCCGAGCAGATGCAGATGCTGATGTTCATGAAGAACCTCTCCATTGCCGGTGGCTTCCTGGCCCTGGCGGCGGCCGGTGCCGGTGCCTTCAGCCTGGACGCCCGTCTCGGCAAGAACTGGTAAGTCTCTGCAAGTTTAAGTTTTCCAACGCCTTTTGGCCGGTGCAGCTGCACCGGCCTTTTTATTGGCTGCCTTTTGCCGCCCTCAGGCTCCGTCCTTGATGAGGCTGTGATCCCCGCCGACAAGCGCCTTTTGCATCTTCCCCCCCGATCCCTGACAATCCCATTTCGTGCGACGTGACGGCGGTCATTGCTGTTTGCCCCCTCACCTCATCCCTTGCATCGTTGAATTGGCGGGACTTGCCCATGTTTACCCTCTGCCACCCCATCTTTTGAATCGGCGGGAGTTGATTATGTTTACCCTCTACCACTCCAATCAGCTGGATCTGCTCAAAGAGTTGCTGGTGGATCGCATCCGGCAGGCGCCGCTTGCCCACCCCTTCGAGCGGGAACAGATCCTGGTGCAGAGCCCGGGCATGGCCCAGTGGCTCAAGCTGGAGCTGGCCAAGGCATTCGGCATCGCCGCCAACATCGACTTTCCCCTGCCCGCCAGCTTCATTTGGGAGATGTTTACCCAGGTGCTGGCGGATGTGCCTTGCATAAGCCCCTACAACAAGGGGGCCATGAGCTGGCAGCTGATGACCATATTGCCGGCCCTGCTGGACAGACCTGCCTTCGCACCCCTGGCCGCCTATCTGGGGGGCGCCGATCGGCGAGCAGAAGATCAGCCGTCCGAACCGGACCAGGTGCGGCTCTGGCAGCTGTGCCAGAAGGTCGCGGATCTGTTCGACCAGTATCTGGTCTACCGGCCGGACTGGATCGCCCGTTGGGAAGAGGGAGAGGGTCTGGTCGGCACCGGCCGCCAGGAGCTGGCGGAGGTGAGCGGCCAGGACTGGCAGCCGGAGCTGTGGCGCGAGCTGGTGGCCCGCACCCTGGCGCTCGCGCCCAGCGGCTATCACAGAGCCAATCTCTACGAGGAATTTATCCACGAGCTGGCGCGCACCCGGGATCTGCCGGGCAAGCTGCCCCGGCGGGTGTTCGTGTTCGGCATCTCGGCGCTGCCGCCGCGCTACGTGGAGGCACTGCTGGCCCTCGGCAGTCGGGACGAGGTGGAGGTGCACCTGTTCGTCACCAACCCCTGCCGCTACTACTGGGGGGATCTGCTCGATCGCAAGACGCTGGCGCGACTCGCCAACAAACTCAAGCCCGGCACCGACATAGAGGCGTTGCAGGGCCCGGCCAACCCGCTGCTCGCCTCCATGGGCAAGCTGGGGCGGGACTATCTGCACCAGCTGATGGAGCTGGAGGTGCCGCAGATAGAGGCCTTCGTCGATATCGACGAAACCAGCTTGCTGCATTGCATCCAGAAGGACGTGCTGGAGCTGGGATCCCGAGGGGAGGGTCAGTTCGAACTGGACAGCAGCCATCACAAGAGCCCCATCAATCCGGCGGATGGATCCCTGCAGATCCACGCCTGCCACGGCCCCATGCGCGAGCTGGAGGTGCTGCACGATCGGCTGCTGGCGCTGTTCGAGCAAGACTCCAGCCTCACCCCGAAAGACGTGGTGGTGATGATGCCGGACGTGAACAGCTACGGCCCCTATATCCAGGCGGTCTTCGGCAAGGAGAAACCGGGGGCGCGCGGGCACATCCCCTTCGCCGTGTCGGACAGGGCCGCCAGCCAGGAGAGCCCGTTGCTGCAAAGCTTTCTCGCTCTGCTCGGGCTGCCGAACGCCCGCTTCGGTGCGGGGGAGCTGCTCGCCATCCTGGAGGTGCCCGCCGTGCTACGCCGCTTCGAGCTCGATGACGACGAGTTCAACCAGCTGCGGCGCTGGGTGCAGGAGACCGGCATCCGCTGGGGGCTGGACGATGCCTATCCCACCCGCTTCGCGCTGCCGCCGCTGTCCGGCAACAGCTGGCTGTTCGGCCTGCGTCGCATGTTGCTCGGCTTCGCCATGGGAGACGGGGAGCCGGTGGACGGCATACTGCCTTACGCTGACATCGAGGGTCAGCAGGGCCTGGCCCTCGGCAAGCTGGCCTGGTTTGTGGATTCCCTCGCCGAATTCCTGCCGCGGCTGCAACAGGCGCAGCGTCTGGGGGACTGGGTCGCCTGTCTCAACGCGCTGCTCGAGCGCTTCTACCTCGCCGATGAGGACGAAGAGCGGCTGCTGCAGCTCATCCGCACTGCCCTTGCGGACTGGCAAGGGGGGCTGGCCGAGGCGCGTTTCGAACAGCCCATCAGCCCCGAGCTGCTACGGGATTACCTCGGCAGCGTGCTGGGGGAGTCGCGCTCCAGCCAGCGCTTCCTCGCCGGTCAGGTGAACTTCTGCACCCTGATGCCGATGCGCTCCATCCCCTTCCGTCAGGTCTGCCTGCTCGGCATGAACGACGGCGTCTACCCGCGCACTCTGGCCCCCATGGGCTTCGATCTGATGGCGGTGGCCTCCAGGCGCGGCGATCGATCCCGGCGGGACGATGACCGCTACCTCTTCCTCGAGGCGCTGCTCAGCGCCCAGCAGGGGCTCTATATCAGCTATCAGGGGTTCAGCGCCGAGGACAACAGCGACAAGGTGCCCTCCGTGTTGCTGGCGGAGCTCATCGACTATGTGCGCCAGGGCTTCGTGCTGGCGGGGGACGAGGCGCTCGATGACGAGACCTCGGGGGAGCGGCTGCTCAAACACCTGATCATCGAACACCCGCTCACCCCTTACAGCCACAGCTACTTCTATCCCGAACCGGGGTCGCGGCTGTTCACCTATGCCGCCGACTGGCTGCCGGCCCTCAATCCCGTGCCGGGGGCGAGCAACTTCCAGAGCGGCGAGCTCCCGTTACCGCCCGAATGGGGCAAGGAGCAGGGGCTGGAGCTGGCCGAGCTGCTGCGCTTCTATCGTCAGCCCGCCAGGTACTTCCTCAATCGCCGCCTCAAGGTGTGGTTCGAACTCAACGAGGCGAACATCGAGGACAGCGAGCCGTTCGAACTGGACGGCCTGCAACATTATCAGCTCAAAGCCCTGCTGCTGGATGCCCACCTCGACGAGGGCAGCAGTGACGTGCGGCGCGAGCGGTTGCGGCTCAGCGGCCAGCTGCCACAAGGCTGGTTCGGCAACCTGCTGCTGGACGATCTGGACGAGCAGATGGGCGGCCTGGCCGCGCGGCTGCGACCCTGGATTGCCGGTGAGGGGGAGGATGAAAAACGGGCGGTGGAGATCGACATCGCCCTGGCCCAGGGTCAGCTGCAGGGCTGGATTGATACCCAGAAGGGCCGGGCTCTGGTGATCAAACCCGGCAGCTTCAACGGCAAGGATCTGCTGCTGGGCTGGGTGCAACACCTCTGCCTCTGCCTGAGCGATTCCCCCGGCGACACCCTGCTGTTCGATGCCAAGCAGAGCTGGCGGCTGCCGGTGCTGCCCGCCGACGAGGCACGTCCCAGACTGGCGGCGCTGGTGGCGCTCTGGCAGCAGGGGATGAAGCGGCCGCTGCCCTTCTTCCCCAACACCGCCTGGGAGTGGCTCAAGGCGATGGAGAAGGATCCCGACAAGCCGGAGGCCGCCGACAAGGTGGCCCTTGCCCGTTTCAACGGCGGCTACATGGTCACAGGGGAAGGGGAGGACGTCTACGTCGCCCGCTGCTTCCCCGAGCTCAACGATGAGGTGCTGACCCAGCTGCGGGCCCTGGCCCGCGAACACCTGACTGCGCTGCACGACACCCTGGAGGCGCTCCCATAATGGCCAACCCGCTCAATACCCTGCGCTTTCCGCTCCACGGCGAGCGCCTGATCGAAGCCTCTGCCGGTACTGGCAAGACCTACACCATCGCCGGCCTCTATCTGCGCCTGCTGCTGGGCCACGGCCCGCAGATCGAAGAGGGAGAGGACGCGGGCCAGCCCAGCGCCCACGAGCGGCCGCTGTCGGTGACCGAGATCCTGGTGGTGACCTTCACCGAGGCGGCCACCGCCGAGCTGCGGGGGCGGATCCGCGCCCGTATCCACGAGGCTCGGCTCGCCTTCCTGCGTGGCAGCATCGCCGATCCAGACAAGGATCCTTTGCTGGCGGGTCTGCTGGCAGAGGTCGAGGATCATGTCCTGGCGGCCAGCCGGTTGCTCGCCGCCGAGCGGCAGATGGACGAGGCGGCGGTCTTCACCATCCACGGTTTCTGCCAGCGGATGCTCAAGCAGAACGCCTTCGAATCCGGCGCCCTGTTCGAAACGGAATTTCTGACCGACGACAGCCAGCTCAGGCTGCAGGCGGTGAGTGACTACTGGCGCGCCGAGTTCTATCCGGTGGACGAGGCGCTGGCCCGCGCCGTGCGCAAACTCTGGCCCAGCCCCGCCGCCCTGCTGCGGGAGATGAACGGCTGGCTCGACAACGGCGAGCTGGCGATCCGCCCCCAGCTGGGGGAGGAGACGCTCATCGAACGTCATCGGGAGGCCATGGCGCGCATCGAGGCCATCAAGGGGCAGTGGCTGGCGCAAACCGACGAGATCCGCCGCCAGACCGAGGGCCAGATCAAACTCTACACCGGCAAGAACTACGAAGGCTGGCTCGCCAAGGTAGGCGACTGGGCGCAGGATCCCGCCAGCGGCTACGCCATCCCCAAGGAGCTGGAACGCTTCGGTCAGGCGATGCTGGAAGCCAAGCTGAGCAAGGGAAAGGCGCTGCCGACCCTGCCGCTGTTCACTCAAATAGACGCGCTGCTGGCCAGCCGCCCCGGCATCCGGGATCTGGTGCTGCAGCGGGCGGCGCGGGTGGTGCGTGAGCGGATGCAGGCCAGCAAGCGGCAGGCCCATCAGCTGTCGTTCGACGATCTGCTCAAGGATCTCGACGGGGCGCTTGGCTCTTCGCTGGGGGAGCGGCTGTGCGAGCGCATCCGGGCGAGCTACAGAGTCGCCATGATCGATGAGTTCCAGGACACGGACCCCCAGCAGTACCGCATCTTCCACCGCCTCTATGGCGGAAAACAGGATACCGCGCTGCTGATGATCGGCGACCCCAAGCAGGCCATCTACGGTTTTCGCGGCGCCGATATCTTCACCTACATCCAGGCGCGCCGAAATGTGAGCGCCCACTACAGCCTCGGCCGTAACTACCGCTCCAGCGCGGCGCTGGTAGCGGCGGTCAACGGCCTGTTCGAGCGGGCGAAAGATCCCTTCATCTATGAGGCGGATATTCCCTTCCTGCCGGTCGAGGCGCAGGGCAAGGGTCGTGCGCTGATGCTGGAGGGGCAGGCCGCCCCCGTGCTGCACTGCTGGCAGCTTGGCGGTCAACCCACCTTCAACCGGGGGGAGTACCAGAGCCTGATGGCCCGCGCCACGGCGGCGGAGATCCACCGCCTGCTGAGTCTGGCCCGGGAGGGCAAGGCCCTGCTGGGGGACCAGCCGGTCAAGGCGGGGGACGTCGCCGTGCTGGTGCGCACCGGCGCCGAGGGGCGGCTGGTGCAGCAGGAGCTGGCACGGCTCGCCATCGCCTCCGTCTATCTGTCGAATCGCGAGAGCGTGCTGGCCCAGGTGGAGGCGCGGGAGATCCTGCTGATCCTGCACGCCTGCCAGAACCCGAGCGAGGAGCGCAGCCTGCGGGCGGCACTCGCCACCGGCCTGTTCGATCTCGACGCCAGGGCGCTGGAGGCGCTTGCCTCGGACGAGCGCGCCTGGGAGAGCGCGGTGCAGGAGTTCATGGAGTACCGCAAGATCTGGCATCGCGGCGGTGTGCTGACTATGCTGCGGGCCCTGCTGCAGCGGCGCAACCTGGCCGCCTCCCTGCTGGCGAGCCCCTATGGGGAGCGGCGACTGACCAACTTCCTTCATCTGGCGGAGCTGCTGCAACAGGCGAGCTGCGAGCTGGACGGGGAATACGCCCTGCTGCGCTGGCTGGGGGAGGCGGTGAGCCACCCCAACGGCCAGGTGGCGGAGCAGGTGCTGCGCCTCGAATCCGAGCGCAAGCTGGTGCAGATAGTCACCATCCACAAATCCAAGGGGCTGGAGTACCCGCTGGTGTTCCTGCCCTTCATCTGCAGCCACCGCGCCGCCGAGACCCCGCTGTTCCACGAGGAAGTGGAGGGCCAGAACCGCAGCGTCCTGGATCTCACCGGGGCCGACGGCTCCCTGGCGCAGGCGGACAAGGAGCGCCTCGCCGAAGACCTGCGACTGCTCTATGTGGCCCTGACCCGGGGCGTCTATGCCACCTGGCTCGGGCTGGCGCCGGTGCGATCCGGCAATGGCAAGTCGGAGCAGACCGACTTGCACCATACCGCCATCGGTTACCTGCTGCAGAAGGGAGAGGAAGGGGATGCCTCAACCCTGAACACGGCCCTCGGCGAGCTTGCCCAGGGGCTGCCCGGGGTGGCGGTCGGTGAGCCCTCGCTGACCCGGCCGGCCCCGCTGCCGCCGGAGCTGGAGCAGCTGGGTGAGCCCCAGGTGCGCCGCGTTGAGGGAACGCTTGAGCGAGACTGGTGGATCAGCTCCTACTCCGGGCTCGCGGCCCAGGGGCAGGGCCACAGCAAGGGGGTGCTGGCCAATCCCGGCTTCGATGATGAGGTGGTGACCGAATCCGCCGCCGGCGTGACCCCGGAGGAGGCTCCCGATGCATCCATCTTTACCTTCCCGAAAGGGGCCCGTCCCGGCACCCTGCTGCACAGCCTGTTCGAGACCATCGATTTCCAGAGTGCAGGGGGCGAGGCACTGTGCACCCATATCGCCGAGCTGCTGGTGCGGGACGGCTTCGACGCGCACTGGGCTCCCCTGCTGCAACAGCAGGTGGAGGCGGTACTGGACACCCCGCTGGAAACCGGTTTTGGGGCGCCGGTGCGGCTGCGGGATCTCGCGGCCGATCGCAAGCAGGTGGAGCTGGAGTTCTTCCTGCCCATGGGGCGGGTGACGGCTCCGGCCCTCACCGCCCTGTGCCAGCGCTTCGATCCGCTGTCGGCCGGCAACAAACCGTTAAGTTTCAGCACGGTACAGGGGATGCTCAAGGGCTTTATCGATCTGGTGTTCGAGTGGCAGGGGCGCTGGTATCTGCTCGACTACAAGTCCAATCACCTCGGCATGAGCGCGGCGGACTACGGCCGTCCGGCGCTGGAGCGCGCCATGTGTGATCATCGCTACGACCTGCAATATCAGCTCTACTCTCTCGCGCTGCATCGGCTGCTCTCCCTGCGGCTGCCGGGCTACGACTTCGACCAACACTTTGGTGGCGTCTTTTATCTGTTCCTGCGCGGCATGCCGGAGGGGGGCGTCTTCCATACCCGCCCGAGCCGGGATCTGGTGCTGGGGCTCGACAAGTTGTTTAGCCAAGGTGTGATGCCCGAGGGTTATCGTTTAGAAGAATCGAACAAGGTGGACGCATGACGGGCACAGACATGATCGCGCGCTTGAAACAATTGGCCCTGGCGAGCCGCATTCGCCAGCTGGATCTGCAATTTTCCAAACTGGTGTCGGATCTCGGTGGCAGTCCCGAGCTGGTGCTGGGGGCGGCGCTCGCCTGCTTCGAGCTGGGCCGCGGCCACGTCTGCCTGCCGCTGGTACTGCTGGCACACGACGGCCGGGACAAGGGATCCTGGCGCCCCTTCGGGCTGGATCCGGATCAGAGCCGGGATCTGCTGGGGGATCTGGAAGCTCCAGCCCGCTGGCCCGCCCTCTTTGCGGCAAGTCCCCTCGTTGGCAGCGAGCAGCATGAGGGGGAGGCCCCCCGCTGGCCGCTGCGACTGTGGCACGGGCGGCTCTACCTCACCCGCTACCACGACTTTGAGCTGGGGGTGGCCCGCCATCTGCGCTTCTTGAGCGAAAAGGCCGAATGGCCCGAGATAACCCCGGCCCTGTCGCGCCTCTTTGCCCGCGACTATGGTCTCGTCTTCGGTGCCCTGCTGGACGCTCGCCTCTCCTCCGATTTTTCGGCTCGCCACTTCGTCGAGAAGTATCTGGATCTGGTGTCACCGGCCGAGGTGGACTGGCCTCGGGTCGAAGCCCTGTTGGCCAGCGCCCAGGCGGCGAGCGAGCTGAGCGCGCTGGATGCCCTGGTGCCCGAGGCGCTCTGTTGCAACGGCCAGAAGCTGGCGGCGGCCACGGCGGCGGCGCGCCCCTTCGCGGTGATCTCCGGCGGTCCCGGCACCGGCAAGACCACCACGGTCGCCAAGCTGCTCGCCATCCTGGTGGAGACCGGCCTGCAGCAAGGCAAGGCAACCGCCATCCGGCTGGTGGCCCCCACCGGCAAGGCGGCGGCGCGGCTCACCGAGAGTATCGGCAGCGCCCTGCAGGGGCTGGATCTGGCCCCCGAGGTGGTGGCCACCATCCCCACCGAGGCGGGCACCCTGCACCGGCTGCTCGGGGTCATCCCCGGCCGCAGCCAGTTCCGCCATCACGCAGGTAACCCCCTGCATCTGGACCTGCTGGTGGTGGATGAGGCCTCCATGGTGGATCTCCCCATGATGGCGCGCTTGCTGGACGCCCTGCCCAGGCACGCCCGCCTGATCCTGCTCGGCGACAAGGATCAGCTCGCCTCGGTAGAGGCCGGGGCCGTGCTCGGCGATATCTGCAGCTTCACCGCTCAGGGGATGAGCCCCGAGCAGGCGGATTGGCTCTCCCGCCAGACCGGCTACCGGCTGCAGGGCACGCCAGCAGGGGCTCCGGTGCGCGACAGCCTCTGCCTGCTCACCAAGAGCTGGCGCTTCGACCAGCATTCCGGCATAGGCCAGCTGGCGCGGGCCTGCAACGGCGGCGATGCCGCCGCGGTGGAATCGGTCTGGAGTGCGGGATTCAAGGACATCAGCCTGCACCCCTGGGTGGGAGAGGCCTACGAGGCGCTGATCGCCCAGGGGGTGGAAGGTTACGGCGCCTATCTCAAGGCTGCCCGCGAGGGCATGGATCCCGCCGCCGTGTTCAAGGCGTTCAATGGCTTCCAGCTGCTCTGCGCCCTGCGGGACGGCCCCTTCGGGGTGGAGGGGTTGAATCAACGGCTCGAACTGGCTCTGTCCAGGGCCGGGCTGATCCAGCGGGACGGCGACTGGTATGCGGGCCGCCCCGTGATGGTGGTGCGCAACGATCACGGCATCGGCCTCTACAACGGCGACATGGGGCTCTGCCTGCCCGATGAAACCGGTCGACTGAAGGTGTGGTTCGAGCAGCCGGACGGCTCCCTGCGCGCCCTGTTGCCAAGCCGGCTGCCACCTCACGAGACCGTCTACGCCATGACCATCCACAAATCCCAGGGCTCGGAATTTGCCCATACAGTGCTGGTGCTGCCCGACAACCCCAGCCCCTTGCTGACCCGCGAGCTGGTCTATACCGGCATCACCCGCGCCAAGGCGCGGCTCGATCTCTACGGCGACCGCGCCCTATTGGCACAGGCGGTACGGAAAAAGACCGAGCGATATTCCGGATTGGCGGAGAGATTGGGGGAGTGATTGATTGGACTGTGGCAAAGGGAGTGGCTGCATCTTGTTCAATTGTTTAATCGAGACACTGTTTTATATTATGAGAGCGCGTGATTATGAGTAAAGATCAAGTATTTTATAGATATAAATATGTAGAGTTTAGTCAGAATAGTCTCAAAATAATCACGGATGGAACTATTAAGTTCACATGTCCACTCGATTTTAACGATCCATTTGATTGTCGTCCATATCTTCTTGTTGATGATGACGTTGTGACATCTAATTCTTTTAAAATGGCGCAAAAATATAAAAAGCTGTCACCAGCTGAAAAAATAAAACAAAAACCCCAAATGCTTAATAATCTTAAAAATGTCATTAATAGTGGGGAGTACATAAAGGTATTTTTACAAGGCTTAGGCGTATTATCATTGAGTAGAACTGCTAACAATATACTCATGTGGTCTCATTATGCAGATAATCACCGAGGTTTTGTTGTGGAGTTTAAATATGACATGGATATCTTATCGTCAAAGGCGCACAGATTGGAAAGTTTATTTCCTATCCCTGTAGAATATGAAACAAGTCGGCCTATCCATAAGATGTCAGAGCAGTTTGATCCAATAAAGCACTTTCTGACAAAAAGTATTGACTGGCAATATGAACAAGAAGAGAGGGTTATTACAACTAATGAAGGCCATGGGATCCATCCATATAATAGAAAAGAAACTCTTAATGCTGTTGTTGCTGGTGCGAAAATGAGTGATAAAGATTTTGAATCTTTACGGAATGCGGTTGAAATAGCATCTTGTGAAATTGGTCGGGAAATAAAAATTAAGAAAGCAATAGTTTCTGATGACCGCTATGAGGTAATAATTTAGTTCCTATTTTATCTCATATGTTGGGCTTCGCAGGCTCAGCACCAACCTACCGATTGTGTAGGTTGTGGCTGAGCGTAGCGAAGCCCAACGTTTACCGCGTAATCTTTTTTTTCCTCCCCTCATCCCCAGCCCTTCTCCCGCAAGGGGAGAAGGGAGATTTGGCTCCCTTTGAGTTGGTTTGCACCACAGGTTTATCGGATATTTGTAGGTTCGATTAGCGAAGCGTAATCGGACGATCGCGTAATCAAACATCATGCAATCGAATATTGCATCATCGAAAATTCGTGCAATCCGCCACTCCCGAACTGTCCCCGATTGCCAACGCTATATCCTCGATGCCGGATGATCCCCTCTCCCTTTGGGAGAGGGGATGGTGAGGGGAACGGGTTGGCACAATGCAACAAATCGTAGGGTGCAATGAACGAAGTGAATTGCACCGCCAAGTATTATCTGTCAAAACGGTGCATTGCTGCACCCAACATACTCACGACTGGATGTCATTCATTGCGACTTGAATTTAACACCATCGATCCGGATCGGGATTACGAACGCTGTGTTCAGGCGCGCAGGGATGCCTATTTTTGCAGCTTTCATACCTATGATGGCTTTGCCGAGTTTATCTGCGGCTATCGGGAGCGGATTCATGAAAGGTTGGGGCAAGTGCAATGGCATTACCTGCATGTCTGGGCTGGCGAGCAGTTGGTGGGCCAGTTGGAGTTTCGCAGCTTTTCCGATGAGCCCGAGACCGGCTATGTGCAACTTATCTATCTGTTTCCCGAGTATCGTGGCACCAGCCTGGCCGCCGAGTTGCAGGCATATATCCGCCAGCAGTTGCTGGGGGCGGGCTGTAAATGGGCCATTCTCTCCGTGAGTCGCACCAATTTGCGGGCGCTGAACCATTACCGGCGTTCGGGCTGGACATTTTTGCGTTCCAATCCAAAACACGAAGAGACGGATTTTTATCGACTTGAACTGGCAAAATAATCTCGTATGTTGGGCTTCGCAGGCTCAGCACCAACCTACCGATTGGGTAGGTTGTGGTTGAGCGAAGCCCAACGTTTACTGCGTGCTCTCTTTTTTCCGGCCCCTCATCCCCAGCCCTTCTCCTCCTTTTTTAATAAACGGGAGAAGGGAGCAATACCGTTACCGCTGTCCGATTACGCTTCGCTAGTCGAACCTACGTGGCTGGCGATCATATCCTCGGTGCCGCTTTATCCCCTCTCCCGTTGGGAGAGGGCAGGGTGAGGGGATCATTCAGGTATTAGATGGTCAATTCCAGCCGGTTGCCTTCCGGATCCAGGAAGGTGCTTTCGTAATAGCCGTCGCCGGTCCAGCGGGGGCCGTCCAGGTGTTTCACCTCGGCCCCCTTCAGCAGCTTGAGACGGGCTGTCATCTTGTCCACCGCCTCCGCGCTGCCGAGGGCGAAGGCGATATGGGCCAGCCCTTGCAGCGGGTGCGGCAGGTGCAGATCTGCCGGAAACAGAGTGGGGGTATGCATCAGCTCCAGACTGGCGCCCCCCTCGAAGCGCACGAAGTAGGACGAGAACTGCTTGGCCGGGTTGTGGTAGCGTTCATTCGCCTGCCCGCCAAACAGGGTGCAGTAGAAGCTCTTGAGGTCGTCCAGATCCTGGGCCCAGATGGCAACGTGATGGATGTGCATGGCCTGTCTCCTTTGAGTTGATGCCCTTGATGTTATGCTCTGGCCTAATCCTTCGACATGGCTGAGCCCGTCCTGATGATGTCTAAAACTGCCAATCTGGAAGTGATCGAAGTCTCCCCCGACTGCCGCGAGCAGATCTGCTGCGACAGCCTGTTGCCCGCGCTCGCACAAGAGCGGGTGTGGCTGGCGGGCCACTCCCACCTGCAAACCCACTATCGGATCGAACGCCGCTTCGCGGACGTGCACTGTTTCTTGATCACCCTGGGCGGTGAGGGGGAGGTGCTGATCGGTGAGCGCTATGAGCGGCTTGTAAGCGGAGAGTGGGCGCTGATCCCGGCGGGCCAGCCGCTCTGCTACCGGTTAGCAGAGACGCAGTTGCCGGAGCCGCAACTGCCCACTGGCGGTCAGTGGGCGCTGATCCCGGCGGGCCAGCCGCTCTGCTACCGGTTAGCAGAGGCGCAGTTGCCGGAGCCGCAACTGCCCACTGGCGGTCAGTGGGAGCTGGTGTGGCTGCTGCTGCACAAGGGCTCCCCCTGGGATGCCTTCGCCAGTCACTCCAGACTGGGTTGCACCTCCCAGCAGGCCAGTCTGCTGCATACCCTGGAGAACCTCTATGCGGAGCAGGAGCGCCATCAGGACCCGTTGCTCAGCGCACTCCTGGTGGAGCAACTCGGCTTCTATCTGCGCCGCCTGCTGCAAAAGGGGGAGGGGCAGAGTCGCGGCGAGCGGCTGGCACTGCGGCTGGAACTGTTATTGAAAGAGGCGCCGACCGAATGCTGGGACATAGGGCGGATGGCCGGGGCGCTGCACCTCTCCGAGCGCCAGCTCTATCGGCTCTGCCAGCAGCATTTTTCACTGGCCCCCATGGCGCTGCTGCAACGGCTGCGGTTGCAACGGGCCGCCCTGCTGCTGGCCAGTCGAGGCGATCCGGTCAAGGAAGTGGCGAGGCTGTGTGGCTTCAAGAACGAGTACCACTTCTCCACCGCCTTCAAGCGCCAGCACGGGCTGGCCCCCAGCCATTACCGCAACTTGCACCATCCCGGCTTTAAAACCGGACAGGGCTGAGCGTTGCTGGCTGAATTTTGCTCACATGGATCTGGGTTTGGCCGATAACGATCACGACGGATCCCGGGGGATGTCACGAACAAGATGGGCTGGAGAAGATGCCTCGGGCTTCTACACTCAATGTTTGGATCTTCGCGTCGGCGGAGATTAAGAGGAAAAGGATGATCTCGCATGGAGCTGGAAACGGACAGGATAAGGATTTCTGACGTCAGCGAGGGGGTGGTGCATGGCATCCTCGAGGTGATCAGTGAAGGCATCTGGGACTGGAATGCCAACACCGGCTTCGTCTACCGCAACCCCGGCTGGTACCGGATGCTGGGGTATGAGCCGCATTCGCTCAACAACACCGTATTCACCTGGGAGAACGTGATCCATCCCGAGGATCTGGCGCGGGTGATGGCCTGCTTCGACGCCTACCTGAGCGGTGAGGCGGCCACTTACAAGGTCGAGTACCGTTGCCGCTGTCAGGGGGGCGACTTCGTCTGGATCGAGGATTACGGCCGGGTCATCACGCGCAACCCCGATGGATCTGTGGCCCGCATGATAGGGGCACACCGCGATATTCATGCCCAGAAGCAGCTCTATGCAAGGCTGGAGCTGCACAACCGCTCGCTGGAGCAGCAAGTGGTGGAGCGCACCGCCGAGCTGGAGCGGCTCAACCGGGAGTTGCAACGCCAGGTGGAGGAGAATCGCCGTCTGGCGGAAACGGATTCCCTGACCGGGGCCGCCAGCCGTTATCGGCTGGAGCAGACCATACGGCTGGAATATGAGCGGGCCAGGCGCTTCAAGGAGCCTTTCTCCGTCGTCGCCATGGATGTGGACAATTTCAAGCAGATCAACGATCGCTACGGCCACGGCGTCGGCGACCTGACCCTGATCGACATAGTGCGGCTGACGAGGGGCTGCATCCGCGAGATCGACTTGCTGGCCCGTTGGGGGGGCGACGAGTTCATGCTGGTCCTGCCCAATACCCGTCTGGTGGATGCCCATGTGGTTGCCGAGAAGCTGCGCCAGCAGCTGGGTCATGCCAGGGTCAAGGGGCAGGAGCCGATCACCATGAGCTTCGGTCTGGTCGAGTCTCAGCCGGAGGAGGCCCTGAGTCAGCTGATGGCGAGGGTAGACAGGGCGCTCTATCAGGCCAAGCTGGCGGGCAAGGATCAGCTCTGCGGTTAGGTTCTGTCTTTTGCCGCCATCAAGATGCACCCTTCCCCCCCGAATGCGGCTTGACCTTGGGTTCAACTTGACTCCGACCCGGCTCACTGGTCTGATGCGCGCTCTTTCATTCCTGTGAGATGTATCTTAATGAAGAAGTGCCTCCTGATTGCCCTGACCGCCCTGCCTCTGGTTGCCCACGCCGGCCTGATGGATTCCCTGACCGATACCGTTACCAGCAGTGTCACCAGCAGCGCCAAGACGATGGCTGGCACCGCCATGGACAGCGCCTCCAACGAAGCGATCAAGAAAGCGCTGGATATCAAGGAAGGCGGCTCCAACAAGCAGGCCATCAAGGACAAGCTGGGCGCCCCGGCCAGCACCCAGACCGAAGCCGGCCTGGAAGTGTGGACCTATGATCTGGGTGCCCTGAACAAGGTTTCCCCCATGTTGGCCGAGACCACCAAGACCCTGTTCAAGGATACCGAAGCCGCTCAGAAGAACGTCCTCATCAAGTTCGAAGGCGAGACCGTCAAGACCCTGAATCTGGCTGACAAAACCAAGGCCTGAGTCTGAACGACGTGCATGAGAAAGGGGCCAAGAGGCCCCTTTTTGCTGGTCGATGCTTACCGCTACCGCTGTTCGGTCTGCAACGGATGGGGGTCAGAAACGACAGAGGGTGGCCTTGGCCACCCTCTCTGGTATCCGGAGCTGCTTACTGGTTTGCTTCGGCGAACTGCTTCATCACTTCGGCGTGCTTGGTCATGCCATCGGCACGCAGGCCCAGGTTCTTGATGAACTCGGCCTTCTTGGCCGGATCCTCGATCTTGTCATAGCGCTGCTGCAGGTGAGTCTGGATTTGCTCCGGGGTCATGTTCTGCATGCGGGCCATCTTGTCGTGGCGGCCCCCATGGTGTTTGCCGCCCATCATGCCGGAGCCATCCATGGGGCAACCCTCTGGTTTGGCCGTGGCGGCAGCTGCGGGCTGGGCCGTGGTCACGGCTTCGCTGGCGGCATAGGCGCCAAGGGGCAGGCCGAGGATCAGGGTGGCGGTCAGCAGGGTCTTGGTCAGATTTTTCATGGGTAACTCCTGTCGGATGAATACGGGTAGAGGCTCTTTCGCCTTGGTATCCAGTAAACACCGTGGAAGTGTCTGAATTTTGCCAGTTGGAGCCTATTTTGTAGCAGAGTGTGGCATCCTGCCGCTCTGGCACAGTTTGACATAATACGCCCGGTTGATTTTCGTATAATCGCTCCAGCTCGAACACGGGAGAGACAGTGATGAACCAAGGTAGCCCTCATATTCTGGTGGTCGATGACCACAGCGAGATCCGCGATCTGCTGAAACGCTTTCTGGAACAACACGGGATGCGGGTCAGCTGTGCCCGCGATGGCAAGGAGATGAAGCGGCTGCTGGACGAGCGGGAATTCGATCTGCTGGTGCTGGATCTGATGATGCCAGGGGAAGATGGCCTGACCCTGTGCCGCGAGCTGCGGGTGAAATCCCGTCTGCCCATCATTATGCTCACCGCCATGGGAGAGGAGACGGATCGCATCATAGGGCTGGAGATGGGGGCCGATGACTATCTCGCCAAGCCGTTCAATCCCCGTGAGTTGCTGGCCCGGATCAAGGCAGTGATGCGCCGCACTCAGGCTGAGCCCCAGCCTGCACCGGACACCCTGACCCGGGATCTGCGTTTCGATCGCTGGTTGCTCGATATCAATCGCCGGGAACTGGTGGATGAGGACGGTGTGGGAATGAGCCTCTCCACCGCCGAGTTCGATCTGCTGAAGGTGTTCCTCGAGCGGCCCCAGCGGGTGCTGAGCCGGGATCAGTTGCTGGACTTAGCCCGTGGCCGTGAGGCGGTGGCCTTCGATCGCGCCGTCGATACCCTGGTGAGCCGGCTGCGGCGCAAGCTGGAGCGGGATCCCAAGAATCCCGAGCTCATCAAGACCATCTGGGGTGGCGGTTACCTGTTTGCCGCCGACGTGACGCAGGAGTGAGCCGGTGGCCATGATCAAGCAACTCTGCTCCAGAGTCTTGCCAAAGGGGCTGACCGGCCAGATCGTGCTGGTTGCCCTGGTGGGGCTGGTGTTGATCCAACTGCTCAGCATCCAGATCTACCGCTCGGATCGGGAAGAGGCGCTCGGCTACGTCAACAGTCGCAATGCCATGCAACGGATCGTCTCTGTGGTGCGGCTGCTCACCCTTTCGCCCCCCTCGCTCTATCACGAGATCCTGAAGGCGAGCCGCAGCGAAACCTTGCTGCTGCGCCTCGCCGACGAGCCGTTGCAGCCGGATAACCGTAGCCCCCGTTTCGAGAAGCTGGTGCGGGCCAAGCTCGACTATCCGCCGCAGCTGGCGGTGGAGATCAGTGCCGAGCTGAAGCAGGAGTTCCAGCGCAGCCAGGCCTGGCGGCATCATAACCGCATGATGAAGGATCGCGGCGGCATGCCGCCACCTCAGGACATGCGGCTCTATGGCTCCATCCAGTTGCCAAACGGCGGCTGGCTGCAATTCAGCTCTTTGGTGGACAAGGAGTCGGCGAGCTGGTCCTGGCAGACCACCCTCAACCTGCTGTTGGTGGCGAGCCTGGTGATAGGCCTGATGATCTGGCTGTTCCGCCGGGCCACCCTGCCGCTCAAGCTGCTGGCCGCCAATGCGGATCGGCTGGGGCGCGGGGAGGACATAGAACCATTGCGCGAGGAGGGGCCGACCGAGATCCGCGAATCCATTCAGGCCTTCAACCGCATGCACACCCGACTCGCTCGCTTCGTGCAGGACAGGACCCGCATGCTGGCCGCCATCTCCCACGATCTGCGTACCCCCATCACCAGCCTGCGGCTGCGCACCGAATTCCTGAACGACGGGGAGGACAAGGAGCGGATCCAGCAGACCCTGCAGCAGATGGAGCAGATGCTGGCGGCCACCCTGAGCTTTGCCCGGGAAGAGGGGCAACAGGAGGCGACCCGTGAGCTGGATCTGGTCAGCCTGTTGGAGAGCCTGTGTGACGACTACGCCGATACCGGTCAGCCAGTCACCTGCCTGGCCGAGGGCAAGCAGGTCTATGCCTGCCGTGCCAATACCCTGCGGCGGGTGCTGCAAAACCTCATCGGCAATGCCATCAAGTACGCGGGCAGTGCCGAGGTGTCGCTGGAGCGCGGTGAGGATGAACTGCTGATCCGGGTTTGTGACAGGGGACCGGGCATAGCTGAAAGCCAGCTGGACGAGGTGTTCAAGCCCTTCGTGCGGCTCGATGAGGCCCGTAATACCGAGTCCGGCAGCGTGGGGCTAGGGCTCGCCATCGCCCGCACCCTGGTGCATCAGCATGGCGGGGAGCTCAGCCTGCACAACCGATCTCAGGGTGGACTGGAGGCGAGGATCCGCCTGCCGCTGTGAACACTGGCCTCAGCAATCGAGAGGGTGCCCATCTGGGTGCCCTTTTTTGTATCCGCGTCCTGCCCCTGGATGGCTGAGGCTGGCGATCTGGGGTGTAGTCTTCTGGGCGGCTGACTGTGGGAGCTAGCTGGCTGCGAAGCAACGGTCGATGCGAGCTATTTCGTATCTGGATGGGTAAGGCGGGCAAGCTTGGGCATAGTCACCCGGTGGCTGATCATGCGGTGTCACTGGTCGCGACATTGTGGCTGCCGGGAGGGGACGTGAGGAGAGTGCGCCGAAAATCGGGCAACAAAAAACCCGCCTAGGCGGGTTTTTTCAATTCTTGCAGAAGGTCTTTCCGATGAACGGGAAGGCTTCCTGGCTTGAATTACAGACCAACTACGTTGGCAGCAGCCGGGCCTTTCTGGCCTTGCTCGATGGTGAACTCAACGCGCTGACCTTCGTCCAGAGTTTTGAAGCTGGTGGACTGGATAGCGGAGAAGTGTACGAACACGTCTTTGCCACCGTCAGCAGGGGAGATGAAACCGAAGCCTTTCTCAGCGTTGAAGAACTTTACGGTACCAGTCATTTTGTTAGACATAATAATTTCCTTAATAGTGATATTGAAACGCCACGGTTGCGGCAATCCATGATTTTTCGTCAGCAATACGTATGAGGAGCACTAAAGAAGGAAATTATTTGGCAAGAATCATCTGGGACAACTCTATACACAAATCACTGCTTTAAAATGACTGCCTAACATAATCAGGTCTGAACTACCGAACCATCGAGAGTGATTAAAACACGCTCTCCTCGTCATGGCAATCTTTATCTTGGTGTTAATTACCTCCACCCAGAGTGTTTGAAGGTGTTTGTTTTGTAAAAGTTGTTTTTCACCAGATAGTTATAGATGTGTTCAGGACGAAAATAGCGAGGATGGGTTGCCATGTCCGGACGGCAGGATAAGCGCCCGGACATGGGCATGAAGGGACTATCGTTTGCTGCGGTACTTGTTGCTGACGGAGTCGGCCCAGCTGAAGGTATCGGGTAATACCTGATTCTTGGCGCGCTCCTTGGCCTTTTCTCGTGCCAGTGCGGAGGCCACCTTGGCGACCTTTGCACGATCCGCTGCGATTTTCAGGCGCCCCTCTTCACGGATCTTGTTGCGTTCCCCATTGGTCAGGGTGTGATCGGCATTGGCCTGTGCCTTCTGCAGCAACAGGGTGATCTCGGCCTTCTCTGCCTCGGTGAGGTCTTTCATTTCCAGCTTTTTCATGGCGCGCTCCTGCGGCAGGTGATGGTCCACCCTAGCACACTCCGGGGGCCGACTCTTATGCAATCGTCGACTTGCGATCAAAAGTGCAGGTTGAGTGCTATTTCTAGTCTGTTTTTACCCTGTTCCAGGCAACATCCGGTGGCTTGTGGTGCATGGACTTTGTGTTTCGCGAATGAGGGCATGGCCTGTGCAGCCCGAGCCAGGCCCATCCAGGAGCAAGTAAGGAGAGGGGCCCGGTCACCATTCTTGGCAGAACGAGAGATTGAGCCGCTTGACGCTATCCAGGTTTGGACTCGATTTAGTCGACTGTGGCTGCTGTGGGAGAGTTCCCTGAGGTTCATTCCATGGGGTCGATGCAGCCTCTGGCCGCTGATCTGCCGTTATCCTGAGAGGCTGGATCCGGGTAGGAGGTTAGGGGTATGCTGGTATCAGTGCGATCCCAGATCGTCACTGCAAGCGTACTGTGACCTATGATTCGGCTGACACGCTGGAACCCCGGTTCCAACTGTCTGGGTAACATTTTGGAGTCTGATGATGAGCAACAAAGAACAGCATCACGGCAAAGATGCCAAGAAAAAACCGCAGATGTCACTGAAAGAGAAGCGCGATGCTAAACGGCAGAAAGCCGACCTGAAAAATGGCAGCGCGATAAAGTAACGCTCCCCATGCTGTAGTTCCTTCGGAGCCAGTATCAAGCCAGCCTGTCATGGGCTGGCTTTTATGTTTTTGGTCGATGAAGTCGTGCCGTAGGCGGCAAAGATCCGCTCATAGCGTCCGTCCTTTTTCATCCGGGTCAGCTCGCGATCGAACCACTGTTGCTGCGTCGCCTGGCGGAAGGCGAAGTGATAGTGGGTGGGGGCGAACAGCTCGAATTGCCTTACCTGGTTGGGGTTATAGCGGCCGGAGTAGGGCTCACTGCCGCTCAGCTGCGCAAGGTAGTAATGGAACACCCTCTGTTCCAGGATCACGGCATCCGTGCGCCCCAGCAGCAACCGCTGCACCTGTCCTTCTTGTCTTGCGACCTCCTCATAGCGAGGATTCTGATCGACCACGCCAGCGAAATCCTCTCCCAGGATCTGCCGTGCCCGTTGGAAGGCGCTGACACGCAATGACTTCAGATCCGCCAGGCTGCGGATCTGGGTCTGGTCGAGGGTAAAGATCCGGTTGTGGAAGGTGATCACCGGTTGTGACAGATAGGCATGGTTCAGCATGCCGGGCTTCACGTTGATGATGGCGTCCAGCTTGCCGCTCTCCAGCATGCGGAAGGTACGCTCCAGCGGCAGGTATTCGAATCGGATCTCGTCGCTACTGCCGGCAAATGCCTCCGTCAGCAGATCGAGTTCGATGCCGCGGCCTTGGTGCTTTATCACATAAGGAGGGATGGCAAAACTGACACCAACTCGCAGTGGCTCGGCGATCAGGGGGCCGATATGCAGCAGCAGGATGGCGCTTAGCAGGCGGTTGAAGGATCCCATGCATATTCTCAGGCGGATGACTCTCCCTGATGATAACCACAGCCGAAGGCGGGGGAGACGAGACGGGAGGGATAGTCGCAATAACATGATGTGAGAGCGGGTGGCTGCGTCAGAAGTAGGCAAAAAAAGGCCCTGAACAGTCAGGGCCTGGCAGTGATTTTGTCGGATTAGAACGGAATGTCGTCGTCGAAATCCATCGGCGGTTCGTTGTAAACCGGCGGGGCAGACTGAGGTTGCTGCTGTTGCTGAGGACGGCTGTAGCCACCCTGTTGCTGCATGTTTTGTTGAGGAGCGGCGGCAGGGCGCTGCATGTTTTGCTGTGGCGCCGCCTGTTGTGGCTGGCCCCAGTTGCCCTGAGACTGTTGACCACCCATGCCCTGGCCAGCGCCGCCTTGCGGACGGCCACCCAGCATTTGCATCACGCCGGTGAAGCTATCGACCAGCACTTCGGTGGTGTAACGCTCCTGGCCACCCTGATCCTGCCACTTGCGGGTCTGCAGCTTGCCTTCGACATAGACCTGGGAGCCCTTCTTCAGGTACTCACCGGCGACTTCGGCCAGCTTGCCCATGAACACAACACGGTGCCATTCGGTGCGCTCTTTCTGCTCACCGGTCTGCTTGTCGCGCCAGGATTCGGAGGTGGCCAGGGTGATGTTAGTCACGGCACCGCCGCTCGGCATGTAGCGCACTTCCGGGTCTTGCCCCAGGTTACCGATCAGAATGACTTTATTGATGCCTCGACTGGCCATAATCTCTCTTCCACCTTTATATACCGGCCAGGCCTGATGCCCGGACCATTCAACATTCGTTTGCTGTCGGTGAGTGGCGCCCACTGTGGTGAGGCGCATCTTCACTCATGTCATGACGGTGTCCGATACAGAGTAGTGACTGGCCGTCCGTCGCAGCGTTGGCCCGCAATAGTATCAGTTGGCGGGCATAATCGCACACCTTCCCTGCCCGGAGTGCGCCAATCAATCGCTGGATTTCTGAGTAACTTACCCGAGGTGTGGGGCTGCCAGCAAGGGAGCAACACCACAGAGTGCTGCGCCGACAGGGGAGGGCTGTTAAGGTGTGGGCTGGCACTAGTAGACCCCCCAAATGGGGAGGTCGTGCTAGTCATTTGTATTGGTTGAGAAATTACTAAGCTTCAAAGGGGTCGCTGCGGCGCCTAATACTTTTTTAATGCTGCAGCCAGGAAGGGGATTGGTACTCTTTCTTGCCGAAAAGCCCTGACCCGAATGTGCAAGGAAGTTTTCTTGATGACGCCCGAATATCCCCTAGTGCTGATCACCGAACATAATGCACAAGCCGTCAGTTTCCAGCGTCACCTCGGCGAGCAGCTTGGCTTGTCCATTTTGTTGGTCGGAGAGCTGGATGCGCTGCCTGCCCCCTCGGAGGCGGATAGTCAGCCGCTGTTCCTGATCGATCTGGATTACCTCAAGACGGCGCAGCAAGCCGACTGGAGCAAGGCGATCTGTGACCGCTTCGACAAGGCCAGCGCTGTGTTGCTCAATGCCCCGACCAGCACGGACAGGGAGCTGTTGCTGATGTGGCCCCACACCAGCGGGCTCTTCTTCCGTCAGGACAGTCTGGATCGACTGGTGATCGGCATCGGCAAGGTGCTGCAGGGGGAGTACTGGATCCCGCGCCACCTGCTCTGTGATCTGGTGGATTACTACCGCAAGGGGAGCGGACAGCCGCTGCGCAATCAGACGCTGCTGACGGCCCGGGAGCAGGAGATCGTCCGCCACCTGATGACGGGGGCCTCCAACACCGAGATCGCCGACAGCCTGTTCGTGAGCGAGCACACCATCAAGTCCCACCTCTATAACGTGTTCAAGAAACTGAACGTCAAGAACCGCCTGCAGGCGGTGAGCTGGGCCAAAGAATTTCTCTGAAAAGCAGGGTGAGGATGATAAAAACCTGTCTATTCATCCAGTAGTCTCTATGCCATACTGATTCGCTCTGATTTGTGTATCGAGCGTGCAAGAAGATGGAAAAAATCGTGATTCGGGGTGCCCGCACCCACAATCTCAAGAACATCAACCTGACCCTGCCCCGCGACAAGTTGATCGTGGTCACCGGTCTGTCCGGTTCCGGCAAGTCCTCGCTGGCGTTCGATACCCTCTATGCCGAGGGACAGCGCCGCTACGTGGAGTCACTCTCCGCCTATGCCCGCCAGTTTCTCTCCCTGATGGAGAAGCCGGACGTGGATCATATCGAGGGGCTGTCACCGGCCATCTCCATCGAGCAGAAATCCACTTCCCACAACCCGCGTTCGACCGTGGGGACCATCACCGAGATCTACGACTACCTGCGGCTGCTGTTTGCGCGGGTCGGTGAGCCGCGCTGCCCTACTCATGCCATCCCGCTCGCCGCCCAGACCATCAGCCAGATGGTGGATCTGGTGCTGGCCCAGCCCGAGGGCAGCAAGCTGATGCTGCTGGCCCCCGTGGTGCGCGATCGCAAGGGCGAACACACCAAGTTGCTGGAAAACCTGGCGGCCCAAGGCTATATCCGCGCCCGTATCGATGGCGAGGTGTGCGATCTTTCCGATCCCCCCCCGCTCGAGCTGCACAAGAAGCACACCATCGAGGTGGTGGTGGACCGCTTCAAGGTGCGCGCCGATCTGGCGCTGCGCCTCGCCGAATCCTTCGAAACGGCGCTGACGCTCTCCGGCGGCATCGTACTGGTGGCGCCCATGGACGGGGAAGAAGGGGTCGAACCCATGATCTTCTCCGCCAACTTCGCCTGCCCCGAGTGCGGTTACTCCATGTCGGAGCTGGAACCGCGGATCTTCTCCTTCAACAACCCGGCCGGCGCCTGCCCGACCTGTGACGGCCTCGGGGTGCAGCAATATTTCGATCCCGCCAAGCTGATCCACGACCCGAGCCAGAGCCTGTCCGGCGGCGCCATCCGCGGTTGGGACAAGCGCAGCTTCTACTACTTCCAGATGCTCAAATCTCTTGCTGAGCACTACAAGTTCGATCTGGAGAGCCCCTGGGAGGATCTGCCGGCCAAGACCCAGGAGGTGATCCTGCGTGGTTCGGGCCGCACCGAGATCGAGTTCCGCTACATGAACGATCGCGGCGATGTTGTGGTGCGCAAGCACCCGTTCGAGGGGATCCTGCACAACATGGAGCGCCGTTACCGGGAGACCGAATCCAACTCGGTGCGCGAAGAGCTATCCAAGTACATCGCCAACAAGTCGTGCACCAGCTGCGGTGGCAGCCGGCTGCGGGAGGAGGCACGCCACGTGTTCGTGGACAACCGCAACCTGCCCGCCATCGCCGAGCAATCCATCGGTGACGCGCTGGCGTTTTTCGCCGGCATCGAGCTGACCGGCCAGCGCGCCCAGATCGCCGAGAAGATCTTGAAAGAGATCGTCGAGCGGCTCGGCTTCCTGGTCAACGTCGGCCTCAACTACCTGAGCCTGTCCCGCAGCGCCGAGACACTGTCCGGCGGCGAGGCCCAGCGTATCCGGCTGGCGAGCCAGATCGGTGCCGGCCTGGTGGGGGTCATGTATGTGCTGGATGAGCCCTCCATCGGCCTGCATCAGCGCGACAACGAGCGGCTGCTCAAGACCCTTACCCACCTGCGCGACCTCGGCAACACCGTGATAGTGGTGGAGCACGACGAGGACGCCATCCGTCTCGCCGATCATGTGCTCGACATCGGTCCCGGCGCCGGGGTGCACGGTGGTGCCATCGTTGCGCAAGGCACGCCGGAAGAGATCATCGCGAACCTGGATTCCCTGACCGGTGACTACCTCTCCGGCCGCAAGCAGATCGCCATCCCCGCCGAGCGCACGCCGCTCACCGGCAAGTGGTTGAAATTGAAGGGGGCTAGCGGCAACAACCTGCGCAACGTCAACCTGGATCTGCCCATAGGGGTGATGACCTGCGTGACCGGCGTCTCCGGCTCCGGCAAGTCGACCCTGATCAACGACACCCTGTTCCGCATCGCTCACCGGGAGCTGAACAAGGCGACCGAGTCGACCCCGGCGCCCTACCGCGGCGTCGAGGGGCTGGAGCATCTGGACAAGGTGGTGGACATCGATCAGAGCCCCATCGGCCGCACCCCGAGATCCAACCCGGCGACTTACACCGGCCTGTTCACCCCGATCCGCGAGCTGCTGTCAGGCACCCAGGAGGCGCGCTCCCGCGGTTACCTGCCGGGCCGCTTCTCCTTCAACGTGAAGGGCGGGCGCTGCGAGGCCTGTCAAGGGGACGGCGTCATCAAGGTGGAGATGCACTTCCTGCCGGATGTCTACGTGCCGTGCGACGTCTGCAAGGGCAAGCGCTACAACCGCGAGACCCTGGAGGTGAAGTACAAGAGCAAGAACATCCACGAGATCCTGGAGATGACGGTGGAGGATGCCCGTGAGTTCTTCGATCCGGTGCCGGCGGTGGCGCGCAAGCTGCAAACCCTGATGGACGTGGGCCTCTCCTACATCCGTCTCGGCCAGTCCGCCACCACCCTGTCCGGCGGCGAGGCGCAGCGAGTCAAGCTGGCACGGGAGCTGTCCAAGCGCGACACCGGTCAGACCCTCTACATCCTGGATGAGCCGACCACGGGCCTGCACTTCCACGACATCCAGCAACTGCTCAAGGTGCTGCACCAGCTGCGGGACAGAGGCAACACCATCGTCATCATCGAGCACAACCTGGACGTCATCAAGACCGCCGACTGGATCGTCGATCTCGGCCCCGAGGGGGGCGCAGGCGGTGGCCGCATCCTGGTGACAGGCACGCCGGAGGAGATGATCCGCTGCAAAGAGTCCCACACGGCCCGCTTCCTGGCGCCGCTGTTGGGCAAGTAAACAGACGGCAGACAGACAAGGGGCTCAGGCCCCTTTTTTGTTGGGCGTGTCCCGTCCTGAATATGGTTTACACCTTTCCCCCCAATAAATGGAGAACCCGATGGGACAAGGTGTGAAACGGACACAACGCGATTACTCGCTGACTTTTAAACTAGCGCTGGTCGAGCAGATTGAAAAAGGCGAGCTCACCTACAAACAGGCTCAGGCCCGTTATGGCATTCAGGGCAATTCGACCATTCTGGTATGGTTGCGTAAACATGGTCGGCAAGATTGGAGCCAGGGGGC
>NZ_JAKZFK010000028.1:0-58290 GCF_022549315.1 Aeromonas sp. MR16
GTGAGCAGTGGGAAGAGAGACAGCAGGTGTTGAAAGGCTTGAGTATCCATGATGGTGGCCTTCAGGGGGATGACCTATTTCAAGGTTAGCCTTTCAACACGTAATTGGGACAGCGCCTTTTTTATCGGTTTTCCGGGATGATGCCGGCTGATGGCCACTTATTCCCGATGACGCTGTGCACTCTTGGGGCCTGCCGCTGGTGAGTTCACCCCATGATGGTGCAGTTTTTACCTCTAAGGTATTAGTCCGCAAAGCCACTCATGTCGATCACCAGCTTGCCGACCATGTTGCCGGCCTCTACCTCGCGATGGGCCTGGGCCAGGCTCATCGGTGTCAGCGCGGGGATCGTCCTGGTGAGCGTGCTCTTGAGCACGCCCTCATCCAGCAGCGCGGCGACCCGGCCGAGCAGGTGGTGTTGCTCGATCATGTCCGGGGTCTGGAACAGGGAGCGGGTGAACATGAACTCCTGGCTGAAGGTGGCGCTCTTGGGCTTGAGCAGGCCGAGATCCCAGGGCTCGCTGGATTCGGCGATGGTGCAGATGTGGCCGAACGGGCGAATGAGGTTCGCCATGGCGTTCCAGTGCTGATCGGTGGCGTTGGTGCAGAAGATGGCGTCGAGCTGGCTGATGCCAAGCCCCGCCAGCTCCGCCTGCAGGTTGTGATGACTCACCACCTGGTGGGCGCCCATGGCCAGGCACCAGTCACGGGTCTCCGGCCGTGAGGCGGTGGCGATCACCTCCATCCTGGTGAGTTGGCGAGCCAGCTGGATGGCGATGGAGCCGACGCCGCCGGCGCCGCCGATGATGAGCAGTCGGCCCTCGCTCTCAGGGTGAAGGCCGATGCGATCGAACAGCGCCTCCCAGGCGGTGATGGCGGTGAGGGGCAGGGCGGCGGCCTCGAGATCGCTTAAGTTGGTGGGGGCCAGGGCGGTGATGCGTTCGTCCACCAGCTGCAGGGCGCTGTTGCTGCCGGGACGGCTGATGTCACCGGCATACCAGACTCTGTCGCCGGCCTTGAACAGGGTCACCTCGCTGCCCACGGCGACGACCTCCCCCACCGCATCCCACCCCAACACGCGGGGGCTCGGCTCCACCTTGGCCTTGGGGGCGCGCACCTTGGTGTCGACCGGGTTGATGGAGGTGGCATTGACCCGCACCAGCAGATCCCGCGGGCCCGGGGTCGGGGTGGGGATCTCGGCCTCGATGAAGCAGTGGGGGTGATCGCTGGGCAGATAATGGGTGAGGGCGATGGCTTTCATGGCAATTCCTTTCAAATCGGGATGAGTGGGATTGCCAGAGAGTCTAGTCTGGTTAATTATTCCGATTAAGATGGGTAATTGGTAAAGACTGTTTGCATATATGAACAATGTCGAACTGGAGTTGATGGGGCTGTTCGCCACCGTAGTGGAGCAGGGCAGCTTCACCGGGGCTGCCGAGGTGCTCGGCATGCCCAAGTCCTCGGTGAGCCAGAAGATCTCGCGCCTCGAATCCCAGCTGGGGGTGCGCCTGTTGCAACGCACCACCCGCAGGCTCAGCCTGACCCCGCAGGGGGAGCTCTATGTGGAGCACTGCCGGGGGCTGTTGACCCTGGCGCGCAGCGCCAACCTGGCCATGGCCAGGCTGCGCAGTGCGCCGGCCGGCCGGGTGAGGGTCACCGCCCCCGAGGCCACCGGCACCCTGCTGCTCGGCAAGATCTTGGCTGAGTTTCGTGCCCTCTATCCCGAGGTGGTGCTGGAGCTGACCCTGAGTGACGAGCAGCTGGATCTGGTGGGGGAGGGTTACGATCTGGCGCTGCGGGCGGCGCCGCTGAAAGACTCCAGCCTCATCTGCCGGCGCATCGGCCAGGTGGCGCGCCATCTGGTGGCGGCGCCGGATTATCTGGGCCGGCATGGCGAGCCTCAGCAACTGAGCGAGCTGGGACGGCACGCCTGTCTGGTACATTCGGCGCTGCCGGTGTGGCCACTGCAGGAGGGGGGCTGGCGCCCACGGGGAGCCTGTATCAGCAACAGCCTGCTGGCGCTGCGGGAGCTGGCCCTCAACGGTGGCGGCATAGCGCTGTTGCCGGATCATGTCTGTCAGGAGGATCTGATCGGGGGGGGGCTGCAGAAGGTGCTGCCGAACCACCCCATACCGCCCAATCCGTTTTACCTCATCTACCCGAGCCGGGAGCACCTGGCCCCCGCCCTGCGTTCGCTGATGGACTTTGTCGCCGACCGCCTGCCCTTCGCCTGAGTCGTCAGAAGCTGAGGGTGGCCTTGTTGGGCTCGAAGCCGAGCGGGACCGACTGGCGATCGGCCAGCATGCGCAGCTGCCCCTCGACCAGGCCGGCATTGGGGCCCAGCACCAGCACCAGCTGATGCTCGTTCAGGGCTATCCAGGAGAGGCAACCCAGGCTCGTCAGACGAAGTTGATCCACCAGCGCCATGTCACGCACCCGCAGGCTGAGGCGGGTCAGGCAGACGCTCATGGCCTGCAGGTTGTCCATGCCCCCCAGCACCTTGAGATACTGGATCGCCAGCATCTGCGGATCGGTGGGGGCCACGCTCGCCAGCCGTGGCAGTTCCTCGGCGAGGGGTCTGCTCGGCAGGCTGAGGGGAGCGTGTTCCAGCAGTTGGGAGAACAACAGGGCGTAGGCGACGAAGAACAGGATGCCGAGGGGGATGAGCCAGAAGCTGTGCTCGCCGGTGGAGTAGCTCAGCACCAGATCCAGCAGCCCGGCGGAGAAGTAGGTGCCCACCTTGATGCCCAGCCCGCTGCAGATGGCGAGCGACAGCCCGGTCAGCAGGGCGTGGGCCAGAAACAGCCAGGGAGCGGTGAAGGCAAACAGGAACTCGATGGGTTCGGTGATGCCGACCAGGGCCGAGGTGAGGGCCAGGGTCAGCAGCAGGCCCCCTTGTGGCAGTCGGTGCATGCGCTGACGATGGAGCCAGATGGCGAAGCAGGCCCCCGGCAGACCGAACATGATGACGGGATAGAGTCCCGCCACATAGCCTTCGTGCAGCGGCTGGGCGGCGGCCAGCGCCTGCAGGTTGCTCTCGCCCAGGCCGACGAGGCTGCCCAGCACCTGGTGCAGACCGAGAGGGATCAGCAGTCGGTTCAGTACGCCGTAGCAGAAGGCGCCGAAGGGGGTGGTGAGCAGGTCGGAGGCGATCAGGCTGATGCCCTGCTCCAGCAGTGGCCAGATCAGCGCCAGCGGGATGACCAGCAGCATGCAGGCCAGGGCCGAGAGCAGCAGGGCGGGGATCTCTTCCGGCAGCGCCCTCAGCCAGCCGGGGAGGGACAGGCTGCGCGCCCAGGAGCAGACCAGCGCCGTGGTCAGCCCCGCCAGCAGACCGCAGATCATGTCCGCATGCAGGCCGGGACAGAGGGTGCCCAGCGCCGAGCTCAGCAACAGAAAGTTGACCGCCCCGGCCAGGGCCTGTGCCCCTTGTCCCTGCCGGCTCAGCCCGAAGGCGATGGCCACCGCGTAGATGAGCGGCATCTGGCTGAACAGGGCCTGCCCGGCGAGGGAGAGCACCGCCAGATCCAGCACATCCGGCTGGCCGAGCCGATAGAGCAGGGCGGCCAGCGGCAGGATGGAGACCGGCAGCAGCAGGGCATAGCCGAGCCGTTGCAGGGACTGGGTCAGGATCTTTCTGGCGTTCTGAACGGGCATGATCGCGGAACTTTTTGTGACGTGGCGCACAGTTTAACCGCAAGGCACCCATTTTGGGATAGGGAAGATCCCTTTATTGCGCTCTTTATTATTTCTGATCAAATAATCGGCGAACGGCCTGATCCGGAGGCGGGGTCAGCAGGCTCACCAGCACGAAGGCCACCAGCCCCAGCCCCAGGCTCGGCACTATGGCGTGCAGGCCGGCCAGCTGGATCCCCCACTGACTCAGGACCCCGTAGCAGACAATGCCCGAGACCATGCTGGCCAGTGCCCCGGGGCCGTTGGCCCGCGACCAGTAGAGGCCGAGTACCAGCGGCCAGAGGAACACTGCCTGCAGGCCCCCGAAGGCGAGCAAGTTGAGCCAGATGATCATCTCGGGGGGCTGCAACGCCGCCAGCAGCACCAGGGTGCCCAGGATCAGGGTGCAGAGCAGGGAGAGGCGCGGCACCCGCACCTCCAGCTTCTCCTGCTGCTCCTGTTTAGGACTGAGATAGTTGAGGTAGAGATCCTTCACCAGGGTCGCCGAGGCCTGGATCAGCTGGGAGTCGATGGTGGACATGATGGCCGCCATGGGCGCCGCCAGGAAGACCCCCGCCAGCCAGGGTGGTAGCACCTCCATCATCAGGGACGGCATGATCTTGTCCGGGCTGTCCATGCCGGGCAGGATGGCGCGCCCCAGGGCGCCGGCCAAATGCATGCCGAACATCAGCAGGGCGCTGACCACGGTGCCGATGAGGATGCCTCTGTGCAACGCCTTGCTGTCCCGGTAGCCGAAGCAGCGCAGGGCCGAGTGGGGCAGCCCCACCACCCCGACACAGACCAGGATCCAGAAGCTCAGCATGAAGGGCTGGGTCAGCATGTCGCCGGCCCCCTGCGGGCTGACCAGCTTGGGGTCGATCACCTTGAGCTGATGGATGAGGTTCGGCAGGCCGTCGCCGGCCACCAGGATCCCGGCCAGCAGGGCGCCGGTACCGATCAGCATGATGATCCCCTGCAGCGCATCGGTCATGACCACGGCGCGAAAGCCGCCGATGACGGTATAAAGTAGTACGCAGCTGGCAAATAGCAGCAGGCCCTGCTGATAACTGAGGCCAGTGGCGGTCTCTAGCAGGCGGGCCCCGCCGATGAACTGCACCACCATGGTCGCGATGAAGGCGAGGATGATGGTCACGGATCCCAGCACCACCACCCACTTGCTGCGATAGCGGGCCCACAGCATGTCGTTGATGGTCACCGCGTTGACCCGGCGGGCGATGATGGCGAACTTCTTGCCAAGCACCCCCAGGGTGAGCCAGACGGTGGGCAGCTGGATCATCGCCAGCAGCACCCAGCCGAGGCCAATCTTGTAGGCTGCGCCCGGCCCACCGATGAAGGAGGAGGCCGAGGTGTAGGTGGCCACCAGCGTCATGGCCAGCACCAGGCCACCCATGCTGCGGTTGCCGATGAAGTACTCCTGCACGAAGTCCCCGTTGCTGCGATGGCGGCTGGCCCAGAAGCCGACCCCCAGCACCAGCACCAGGTAGACGATAAGCGGTAGCATCAACTCAAGATTCATGGCGGCGAGACTCCTCGCTATGGGATGAGGACTCGTGGAAAGCGTGAACAGATCCCTGGGTGCCGTTGGCCTGAATTGGCTCGACGAAGGGCTCCTCGGTATCGAGGGGGATGTCGACAAAGAGGCGATCCACCATGAGCGCGCAGAGGCCGATAAACAGCAGTGGCATCAGGATGCAGCTGAGCAGGAACCAGAGCGGCATGTCCCAGAGTTCCAGCTCTTCCGGGATGAAATAAGCGGTGCCATACCAGGCAACGAAATAGAGCAGGGTCAGCAGCAGGCAGAGGGCTGCTTCCCGACGGGCGAGTGCGAAACGGTTCACCTTGGCCTCCAACCATTTTTGAGGGGCGCAAGGATAACAAAAAAGGGCCATGTCGCCATGGCCCTTTTTCAATTGCAGATCCTGTCTGGACCCGAGATTCTCTTGCTGAGAGCCTCTTACAGACCCAACTTCTTGTGCAGATAGTGGATGTTGGTGCCACCGTGCTGGAAGTTTTCGTCCTTCATGATCTCTTTTTGCAGGGCGATGTTGGTCTTGATCCCTTCTACCACCAGCTCGTCGAGGGAGTGACGCATGCGGGCGATGGCGATGTCGCGGTTCTCACCGTAACAGATCAGCTTGCCGATCATGGAGTCGTAGTATGGCGGCACTTTATAGCCGGCATAGATGTGGGACTCCCAACGCACCCCCAGACCACCCGGCGCATGGAAGCGCTGGATGAGGCCGGGAGAGGGCATGAAGGTGGCCGGATCCTCGGCATTGATCCGGCATTCGATGGCATGGCCACGGATGCGGATGTCCTGCTGGGTGATCGACAGGGGCTGGCCGGCGGCGATGCGCAGCTGCTCCTTGATGAGATCCACACCGGTGACCATCTCGGTGACCGGGTGCTCGACCTGGATCCGGGTGTTCATCTCGATGAAGTAGAACTCGCCGTTCTCGTACAGGAACTCGAAGGTGCCCGCACCACGGTAGCCGATCTCGAGACAGGCGCGCACGCAGCGCTCACCGATGAACTTGCGCATCTCCTCGGTGATGCCGGGTGCCGGCGCTTCTTCGACCACCTTCTGGTGGCGACGCTGCATGGAGCAGTCCCGCTCACCCAGATAGAGGGCGGTACCCTGACCGTCTGCCAGCACCTGGATCTCGATGTGGCGCGGGTTCTCGAGGTACTTCTCCATGTAGACCATGTCGTTCTTGAAGAACTGGCCTGCTTCGGATTTGGTCAGGGCGATGGCGGCGGCCAGCTCGGCCTCGTTGCGCACCACGCGCATGCCACGACCACCACCGCCACCGGCGGCCTTGATGATCACGGGGTAGCCGATCCGCTTGGCGATGGTGGCGTTGCGCTTGGCATCGCTGTCCACCGGACCGTCGGAGCCGGGCACGCAGGGCACGCCAGCCTTCTTCATCGCCTCGATGGCGGAGACCTTGTCACCCATCAGGCGAATGGTCTCGGCGCGCGGGCCTATGAAGATGAAGCCGGATTTCTCGACCACTTCGGCAAAGTCGGCGTTCTCGGAGAGGAAGCCGTAACCCGGGTGGATGGCGACGGCACCCGTCACCTCGGCGGCGGCTATGATGGCCGGCACGTTGAGGTAGGATTCGCCGCTGGCGGGTTTGCCGATGCAGATGGTTTCGTCGGCCAGGAGCACATGCTTGAGCTCCCGATCGGCGGTGGAGTGAACGGCCACTGTCTTGATCCCGAGCTCTTTGCAGGCGCGCAGGATCCGCAGGGCAATTTCACCTCGGTTGGCGATGACTACTTTGTCCAACATGGGTGGCGTTTTCCCTTATTCGATGATGAACAGCGGCTCGTCGAATTCGACGGCCTGACCATTTTCAACCAGGATCGCTTTGATCACACCGGCCTTGTCAGACTCGATTTGGTTCATCATTTTCATGGCTTCGACGATGCACAGGGTATCGCCGACATTGACGTGCTGACCGACTTCCACGAAGGCCTTGGCTTCCGGGCTGGAGGAGCGGTAGAAGGAGCCGACCATGGGGGAGCGCATCAGATGGCCGCTCGGAGTGGTGTCGGCAGCCGCAGGAGCGGCGGCAGGGGCAGCACCGGCAACCGGGGCGGCAACCTGCTGAACCGGCGCCTGCTGCATCATCATCTGCGGTGCAACGCTAACCTGGCCGGAGAAATTGCGGCTGATGCGAACGGACTCTTCCCCTTCGGAGATTTCCAGCTCGGCGATGCCGGACTCTTCAACCAGTTCAATCAGCTTCTTGATTTTGCGGATATCCATTAGCATTCTCTTTCTTCTTTATCTGATCAGTGATTATCAAGCCGCGCGCAATTGATGCACGGCTGCGGTTAAAGCGAATTGGTAGCCATCGGCACCCAGCCCGCAGATCACCCCCTTGGCGACATCAGACAGATAGGAGTGATGACGGAAGGGCTCCCTGGCATGGACGTTTGACAGGTGAACCTCGATGAAGGGGATGGCTACACCCAGCAGCGCATCGCGCAGGGCGACGCTGGTGTGGGTGAAGGCGGCCGGGTTGATGATGATAAAATCCACCTGGCCCATGGCCTGATGAATGCGGCCGACCAACTCATGTTCGGCGTTGGATTGCAGGTGTTCCAGGGTGGCGCCAAGTTCGCTGGCACTTTGCTGCAGATCGGCGACGATCTCATCGAGCGTCTTGCTGCCGTAGATTCCCGGCTCCCGCTTGCCCAGCAGATTCAGGTTGGGACCGTTGAGCAGGAGGATTCGGTGATGTTGCGACATATTGAGTGCATCCTCGATGATAATGCTGCTATCTATCAGCAATCTGTGGACTACCAGAAATCTAGCCATTTTCTGCGCAATTCGGTGTGCCCTGGCACACAGATTTCGCAATTATATTGATTTCGTGAAAATTAGCAGCATTTTACTGGTCTAATCTCTACATCTGGTCGTTTATTGAGCTTTTTAAGCCGATGGCGGAAACGCCGACGACGAAGACGACAAAGCCGGCGCAAGGCCGGCTTTGTGGGGAGTCGGGATGAAGATCAAGCCGCCTCTGACTTCTCGCGGATGAGCTTGTCCACGACGCCCGGATCCGCCAGGGTGGAGATATCCCCCAGGCTGTCGGTCTCGCCGGTGGCGATCTTGCGAAGGATACGGCGCATGATCTTGCCGGAGCGGGTCTTGGGCAGCCCCTCGGCCCAGTGGATCACGTCCGGCGTGGCGATGGCACCTATCTCCTTGCGCACCCACTCCTTCACCTCTTTATGCAGCTCGCGGCTCGGCTCTTCCCCGGCGATCAGGGTGACATAGGCGTAGATGCCCTGACCCTTGATCTCGTGGGGCACGCCCACCACCGCCGCCTCGGCAATCTTGGGATGGGCGACCAGGGCCGATTCAATTTCGGCGGTGCCCATGCGGTGGCCGGAGACGTTCAGTACATCATCGACGCGACCGGTGATCCAGTAGTCACCGTCCTGGTCGCGACGAGCACCGTCGCCGGTGAAGTAGCGGCCCGGGAAGGTGGAGAAGTAGGTCTGCTCGAAGCGCTCGTGATCGCCGAACACGGTGCGCATCTGGCCCGGCCAGGAGTCGGTGATCACCAGGTTGCCCTCGGTGGCGCCCTCCAGCGGCTCGCCCAGATTGTCCACCAGCGCCGGCTGCACCCCGAAGAAGGGGCGGGTAGCCGAACCCGGTTTCAGTGGGGTGACGCCGGGCAGAGGGCTGATGAGGATGCCGCCGGTCTCGGTCTGCCACCAGGTGTCGACGATGGGGCAGCGCTCGTCCCCTATGGTGCGGTAGTACCACTCCCAGGCTTCCGGGTTGATGGGCTCACCCACGGATCCCATGATGCGCAGGCTTTGGCGAGAGGTGCCTTCGATGGCGTCGCGGCCCTTGGCCATCAGGGCGCGGATCGCGGTCGGCGCCGTGTAGAGGATGCTGACCTGGTGTTTGTCCACCACCTGGCTCATGCGGTTGGTGGCCGGGTAGTTCGGCACCCCTTCGAACATGAGTGTGGTAGCACCGTTGGCGAGCGGCCCGTAGACCAGATAGGAGTGGCCGGTGACCCAACCCACGTCGGCGGTACACCAGTAGATGTCCTCCTCGTGGTAGTCGAACACGTACTTGAAGGTGAGGGCGGCGTAGACCAGGTAGCCGCCGGTGGTGTGCAACACGCCTTTGGGCTTGCCGGTGGAGCCGGAGGTGTAGAGCACGAACAGCGGATCCTCGGCGCCCATGGCCTCGGCCGGGCAATCCGGACTGGCGGCGGCGACGGCGTCGTGCCACCAGATATCGCGATGGTTGTGCCAGGCTACCTGACCACCGGTGCGCTTGAGCACTATCACCTTGCTGACCCGGGTCTCCGGGTTGGTGAGCGCTTCGTCCACGTTCTTCTTGAGGGGGATGGGGCGACCGCCGCGCAGCCCTTCATCGGCGGTGATGACGACCGAGGAGCCCGAGTCTATGATGCGCCCGGCCAGGGCTTCCGGTGAGAAACCACCGAAGACGATGCTGTGCACGGCACCGATGCGGGTACAGGCCAGCATGGCAACGGCGGCTTCCGGCACCATGGGCATGTAGAGGCAGACCATGTCGCCGCGTTTGACCCCTTGCGCCTTGAGCACGTTGGCAAACTTGCACACCTCGGTATGCAGCTCGCGATAGGTCAGCTTGCGATCCTCGGCGGGGTTGTCCCCTTCCCAGATGATGGCGACCTTGTCACCGCGCTCGTGCAGATGGCGATCCAGACAGTTGGCCGAGACGTTGAGCAGGCCGTCCTCATACCATTTGATGGAGACGTGGCCCGGATCGTAGGAGGTGTTCTTGACCTTGGTGTAGGGCTTCATCCAGTCGAGGATCTTGCCCTGCTCACCCCAGAAGGCGTCCGGATCCTGTACCGATGCCTGGTACATGGCCTCATAACCTTCCTTGTCCAGCAGGGCGCCGCTGCCGATGTGGGCCTTGACCGGGTAGACCTTGTGCTCGCTCATCTCTCACTCCTGTGAATACATTTCTGTCATGTTTGAGTAACAACTTATACCTTTGGTGCCCGAGGGCAATTAGACTTTTGGATAGCGACGAAGGGAATGATGGCAGCAGATGGGGCAGGGCAGCTGACAAGAGAGAGGGAGCCATAGGCTCCCTTTTTCGCGCCATGGCGGCGGCTCAATTGCGGTCGTTGTCATCTGGACGCGACACTGAACCATAAGTGGGAGCTAGCCAGAGAGTGGCGCCAGATCTGGATAAAGGGGGTCAGCCTTTCTGGCGACCGAAGGCCTGCAGGCCGCGCACCAGCACCAGCATGGCCAGCCCGAGAAAAGGCAGGGCGAAGGCCATCAGGGGCAACCAGTGGGCATCGCTGCCACTGCTGTGGATGAAATCGATCCAGGCCACCAGCAGGGCTAGCATGCCCGCTATCTGGAAGCGGCGACGCAGCACCACCTCCACCCCGAGGTTGGCGAGGTAGAGGGTGAGCAAGATGCCGGCGAAACCGGTGAGCTGAGCGGCGCCGTAGAGTTCCCTGTCCGGGTTGAACAACAGGGCCGCCAGGGGGAGCAGGCCCTGTTCCATAGGAATAAAGCTGAGCAGCCAGCAGGCGATCAACAGCAAGGCTGTCTTCATGGCATCGACAGCCGGTAGTTGATGAGCAACAAGGCTGTCTTCATGGCATCGACAGCTGGCGGTTGATAAACAGCAGGGCCGTTTTCATCGGATCAGTCGGCGGCTTGTGCCGGTTTGACCAGGCTGAGGTAGTTTGCGTCCATGTGGAGGAAGACCCCCAGCAGGCGGGCGCTGGCGCCGTAGAAGCCGAACTGGTCGGCCTGGCGGCAGGCCTGCTCGAAACGCTCGAACCAGCCGAGCAGGTGGTGGTGCAGCAACTCTTCCTGCTCCTGCAACCATTGGGCCCGCTCATCCGCAGTGGTGGCCTCGGCGGCGCGGATGATGAGATTGCCCATCAGATCCAGCTCGATGGCCAGGTGATCGGCGGGCTCCTTGAACTTGTCGCTCACATCGATGCCAAGGCGCTTGAGACGTTCCTGCATCTCGGCCATGGGGGCCTGCATCAGCAGCTTGGCCTCCCCGCGATAGAGGGATTCGTAAGGCAGGGCGCCCTGCTTGGGATCGACCAGGAACAGGCCGGCGAAATCGGCAGCCAGCTCCAGTTGGCGATCCGGACGCACCAGCAGGCGAGCGATGGCGTCGTTGAGCTCGGCCACGGCCTCCCGCATGGGATCCAGCGTGGAGAGGCTTTTGAGGAAGCTGCGCACATCGTAGCTGTCATACTCGGCGATCTGCGCATCGCTGAGTTCGGTGGCAAACAGGGTGGAAAACCACCAGTAAAGTTCGGCCCTGCGTTCGCTGGTAGCCATAAATTCCTGCATTTTTCCTCCGTGGATGACAATCGGGAGCCTGGATGGCCCCCGATTCTAACGACTTTAAAAATAAAGGAAACTCAAGGGGCTGTTTTGGCCAGCCCCGCTCACAGTGCCGGGAACATGGGGTCGATGCCGACCGCCGATCCCGGCGTGCCAAAGGCGGTGACCGCCGGCGCCTGGCCCTGGAATCTCTCGATCTCCACTAGCGTGGTGTGGGCCGTGGTGGCCTGGGCCAGACTGGAGGAGCCGATGTCCGCGGTCAGCACATTGGGGTCACCATAGGTGCAGAGGGTACCCACCTTGCCCCCTTCCCGCGGACCGTACCAGGCCCCCTCCTGGATCCGTACCACGCCGGGGGCATAGTCATCAGAGATCACCAGCCCCGCCAGCACCTGACCGCGACCGTTGAACACCCGCACTAGCTCCCCGTCCTTGAGGCCCCGCGCCTTGGCATCCTGGGGGCTCATGTAGACGGGCTCACGCCCCTGCACCGTGTAGGTGGCGCGGTAAGCATCCGAGGAGCAGAGCTGGCTGTGCAGCCGCTTGTCCGGGTGGCAGGACTGCAGGTGCAGCGGGTATTGTTGGCTGCCCGGACCGCCGTGGGAGCGCTCGAACGGTTCGATCCAGACCGGGTGGCCGGGGCAGTCCGCGTAGCCGTAGTTCGCGATGGTCTGGGAGAAGATCTCGATGAGGCCGGACGGGGTGCCCAGGGGTTCCAGATCCGGCTCCTGACGGAACGACTCGTGGCGCACCCAGGGCTGGCCGGCGGGGAAGGTGACGAAGCCCTCACCCTGCCAGAACTGGCTGAAGCGGGGCAGCCGGATGCCGATACCACGGCCCTGCAGGCGAGCGTCGTCATAGATGCTCTGGATCCACTCCAGCTTGCTCTTGCCGCCGGTGAACTCGGCCTCGCGGCCGAAACGGCGGCAGAGGTCGGCGAAGATGTCGTAGTCATCGCGGGCCTCGAACAGCGGCTCCACCACCTTGCGCATGGCCAGGATGCCGGCGTTGGAGTGGGAGCCCCACTGCTCTATATCGTCTCTCTCATAGGTCGTCGTGGCCGGCAGCACTATGTCCGCGAAGCGGCAGCTCGCGGTCCACTGGTGATCCACGCTCACCACGGTTTCCAGCTTGCGCCATGCCGCCACCATCTTGTTGCGATCCTGCTGGTGGTGGAAGGGGTTGTTGCCGCAGAACACCGCCATCTTCATCTCTGGATAGATGATGGTCTGGCCGTTGAAGGCGATGGTCTTGCCTGGATTGAGGATACAGTCGACGAAGCGGGCCACCGGGATGAACTTGGAGTAGCCCTTCCAGTCGCCGTCATGAAGCGGTTTGACCCCGGGGATGACGGAGCTGAAACCGGACATGATGGGGCCGCTGGAGGTGATGGTGCCGGCGCCATTGTAGTGCCAGCCAAAACCATAGCCGCCGCCGGGCAGGCCGATCTGGCCCAGCATGGAGGCCACGACCACCAGCATCCAGGCGTACTGCTCGCCGTGGTGCATGCGCTGCACGCACCAGCCGCCGATGAGCTGGGTGCGGCCGCTGGCCATGGTGCGGGCCAGCTCGCGGATGGTATCGGCGGGCACGCCACAGAGCTTGGCCGCCCAGTCGGCACTCTTCACCTGACCGTCGCTCTCGCCGAGCAGGTAGGGCAGGAACTTGTCAAAGCCGGTGGTGTAGTTCTTCAGGAACTTGGCGTCGTGCAACTGCTCGCTGTAGAGGGTGTGGGCGATCCCCAGCATCAGCGGCACGTCGGTCTGCGGGTTCAGGGTGACCTGCTCGCAGCCCAGGTATTTCTGGGTCTTGGACTTGACCGGATCGACGCTGATGACCCGGATCTCCCCCTTGGCCACCTTCTCCTTGAGCTGTGCCCAGTAGTCGTAGACGCTGTGATCCGGCACCAGCCAGCCCACCTGCAGGTTCTTGATGGGGTCAGAACCCCAGATGACGATGGTCTTGCTGTGCTCCAGCAAGAGCGGCCAGGAGGTCTGCTGCTCGTACACCTCCATGGCCCCCGCCACGTGGGGCAGGATCACCTGGGCGGCGCCGGTGGAGTAGTCACCGGCCTTGGCAAGATAGGTGCCGTGCAGGTTCATGGCGCGGCCCAGCATGGCACCGGCGGAGTGCAGCTTGCCCACCGACTGCCAGCCGGAGTGGCCCGCATAGAGGGCGCTCGGGCCATGGGTTTTCTGCACCCGCTCCAGCTCGTGATAGAAGAAGTCCAGGGCCTGGGACCAGCTCACCCGCACGAAGCGGTTCTGGCCGCGCTCGCGGGTGTCGGACTGGTGGCCCTTGCGCAACCAGTCGAGGCGCACCATGGGGTAGCGGATGCGGGAGGGGTTGTAGACCACCTCGGCCAGCCCCTTGAGCATCTCGGTCGGGTGCTTGTCGTGCTCGAACGGCAGGGTCTCGACCCAGCGGCCGTCCACCACCCGGGCGCGGAAGGCGCCCCAGTGGGAGCCCGATTGCACCAGCTTGTTGCCGGACTCGGCGGCCATGACGGCGCGGCCGAGCAGGGAGGGGCCGATCAGAGCAGAGGCACCGCTGGCCAGCAGGCCACCCAGGAAACCACGGCGGGAAATGTTGATCATGATGTTATTCCTCTTTCGAATCCTTAGTGGCTACCCTGGCCGCCGGTATCGGCGGCGTGGTTCTGCAGGTATTTGAGCAGGGTGCGCTCCTCTTCCTTGCTCAGGCGGTAGTAGGCGGACATCGCCTTGAGCCCGGAGATCCAGCCGTTGGCGGTGAAGTGCGCCGGGTTCGGCGCCGCGTGGCAGGAGTTGCAGGTGGACTTGTACATCTCGCCGGCATAGTCCCAGATGGGCTGTAACGAGGACTCAAGTCCCTTGCCATCGACCCAGGCCTGGACCCGTACCTGCTCCCAGGGGATCTGGGTGGCTTCATCCATCTGCTGCTTGAGCACTTGCTCGCCGGCCTTGATCTCATCGCGCAGGGTGGCCACGAAGACCCGCTTGCCCATGTATTCGCTCAGCACCCGGCCCTTGCCGCCCTGCTCGCGCCAGCCTTCGACCGCGACCTGGAGGCGATCGCCGCTGCGGGCCAGCACCTGAATGCGGGAGGCGGGCAGCAGCTTGCCGACGGCCTCGGTGCTCTGCTCATCGGCGTAGAGATCCTTCTCGGCCAGGGTGTAGAGCGCCTCGGCGGCGGGAGCCTCCTGAGCTGCCTCCTTGAGGCTGGCGAAGGTGGCGCGAAAGCCCCCTGCCATGTTCGGCAGCTCGTGGGCTATGCCCTTGTGGCACTCGATGCAGTTCATGTTCTTGGCGGCGGCGTCCTGCATGGCCAGGGCGGCGGCGGGGGACTGCCTGGCGTGATCCATGTTGTCGTAGCTGTGGCAGGACTTGCAGGTCTTGGAGTTCTGGCTGCTCATGCGGGCCCAGACCTTCTCGGCCAGGTGCAGACGCCTGTCCTCGAACTTCTCCTGGGTGTCGATGCTGTGGCCTATGTACTCCTGATAGAGGTCGTTGGCGGCCTCCATCTTGCGGGCCACCTTGCCGACGAAGTCCTTGGGCTGGTGGCAGTCGGTGCAGACCGCCTGCACCCCGGAGGCGTTCTTGTAGTGAATGGACTCCTTGTACTCCTGGTAGACGGTGCTCTCCATGGAGTGGCAGGAGACACAGAATTCCAGGGAGCTGGTCTTCTCGAAGCCGTAATGCAGGCCGACGGAGCCGGCCAGGGTCACGCCGACCCCGACCAGGATCAGCGCCAGCACCGACCAGCGGCGGCTGGGTGTGCGCAGGAAGTGCCACAGTTTTTTCATGGAAGGTCTCTCAGATCGCTTTTTTGATGTGAGCCATGATAGGGAGCGGCTGTGAACAGGGTTGCCGGTAAAAATTAATGAATTAGGGGTATTTATGAAAAAATGTGAATAGAATACTCCCCTCTTTCCCTGCTGCGAGCCCTGCCATGCGCCACCACATACTGGTCGTCGAAGATGACGTCGTGACCCGCGAGAAGCTGACCGGCTATTTCGAGCGGGAAGGGTATCGGGTGACGGCGGTGGAAGACGGGCAGGGGATGCGGGCCGCCCTGGCGGAGCAGGACATCGCCCTGGTGATGCTGGACATCAACCTGCCCGGGGAAGACGGCCTGCTGCTGACCCGCGAGCTGCGGGCTCGCAGCACGGTCGGCATCATTCTGGTCACCGGCCGCAGCGATGCGGTGGACAAAATAGTGGGGCTGGAGATGGGGGCCGATGACTATGTCACCAAGCCGTTTGAGCTCAGGGAATTGCTGGTGCGGGTCAAGAACCTGCTGTGGCGCATCTCCCTGGCGGCCCCGGTTTCGGAGGTGCGCGAGCCCGATGACGATGCGGTCTGCTTCGGCCCCTGGCGCTTCGACATTCCCCGCCGTCAGCTCAGCAAGGACGGGGTGCCGGTGCGCCTCACCAAGGCGGAATACGAGGTGCTGGTGGTGTTCGTCGCCCATGCGGGCCGGGTGCTCAGCCGGGAGCGGATCCTCTCACTGGTGACCCATCGCGGGGACGGGCCGAGCGATCGCACCATAGACGTGCTGATCCGCCGGTTAAGGGGCAAGCTGGAGGAGGAGCCGCGGGATCCCCAGCTGTTTGTCACCGTCCACGGCGAGGGTTACCTGTTCGCCGGTCAGATCGCCCCGTAGGCAGTGAATCTGGCTGCTTTTAGTGCGTTTTGTGAATTATTTAATAAGTAATTTTGCAGTAAGTGGTGGGTTGTTCTGCCATCAGGCCGGTGGTCGGGTCTCAAACTGCGGGCAGTCGTCCCCTATCCGGTGCCAGGGCGCCTTGGAGCCGACGAAGATGTGAAAGCCGGGCTGCTGGCTCGGCGCCTCGTCCAGCACCCCGAGGCGCAGGTTGATCTTGCCGCTGCTGCGCTTCTGGCTGAACAGACTGGAGCCGCAGTGGCGGCAGAAGGCGAGGCTGGTCTCCTCCGATTTCTGGAAGCGGGCGATGGCGTCGCTGCCCTTCACCACTTCGACCTTGTCCCCGTCCAGCCCACCCACCGAGGCGTAATCCGAGCCGGAAAATTTGCGGCACTCGCCGCAATGGCAGTTGCCCATGTAGTCGAAGCTGTCCGGCAGGCGTAGCTTGACGGCGCCGCACAGGCAGCTCGCGTGTAACATCTTCATCTCTCTTCCTCGCGGGTGTTTGGGTCTAGTGGTCATCCTCGGCACGAAACAGTACCCGCTTGCACTTGGCACAGGCCCATTCGCGCCGAAAGTCTGCCAGATGCACCAGACCGACCTCCAGCAGTTTGTGGTGACCGCAGTGGCGGCAGAACACTATCTTGCCGTCCACCGCCTCCGGGTGGGCACTCAGGTACTGGGCCCGGGTGGGCACCTCCTCCCAGGGGGTAGCGGGGACGCACTTGCGCTGATGGCTGTAGTAGATCCAGTAAAACAGAAAGAAGACCACCAGAATGATAAAGGTCAGCAGATGCTCCATCACGACTCTCCCCGTTTGCCCTGTGCGGTTCCAGACTTAAATGCTATTCGAATGAATATGTTACAAGAACCGCCAAGGGGGGATTGTGATCCGCTTCGGGTTTTGGTCTAGGGGCTTGCCTGGTCCAGGCCGACCCGGTAGACGGGACGAAAATTCCCATCCGACAGCGAGTGTTCCGGCGCGCTCAGGGGGGCTGTCAGGGTCAGGATGGGAGGCCCCATGACCCGTGGGCACTGCGCCTCGCTGGCATCCGGCTGCCTGAGCAGACAGACCGCCTGAGCCACCGAGAGACGTCCCTGCTCGCGCATCTGATCGCTGTTGGCGGTGAGGATCTTGCCGCGCAGCAGGCCGCGCTGGACCCCGTGACTGAAGTAGATGGAGAGCACCCTGGGATGCCCGGCATGATGCTGGGCCAGCTCGTTGACCGCCACTTCGGCGGCGATGGCGCCCCCCACCAGATAGTCGAGGTCGGGATGGCGGCTCAGGGTCTGCTGCACCAGGGTGCGCTGGATCTCGCGGCTGTTGTCGCCGCGCATCGTGGTGACGAGCCGGATGGCGCTGCCACGGATGGCATCAAGGAAGCCGGACTCGACGAAGGGGGTGCCGCCGCCGGAGTCGGGGCCCGGAAAGAGGGCGACCGAGACGGGCGGGCTGCCCGCCGGATGGCGCTCAGCCAGCCAGTGGCCGATGCGCCAGCCCATCTGTTGCCAGGGCACGCCAACCTGGGCGATGGCAAGCCCCGGGGCGAGATCGTTGACCAGACCGAACACCGGCAGGGGGCTCTGCCTGATGGCCTCGGCCAGGCCCTCATAGCTGACCGCGCCGAGCAGTATGGCGTCACTCCCCTCGTCGGCGCATTGGCGCAGCTGCTTGCGCTGCTCGGCCAGGGCTCCGTAGCCCCCCGCCTCGTGGATCCGCACCCGGGCGCCCAGCCGCCTGGCCTCCTCCACCATGCCCTGATTGACCGACAGCCAGTAGGCATCCCGCAGATGGGGGTAGAGTGCACACAGGGTCAAGGGCTTGGCGAGGGGCGCAGGCTCCGCCCAGGCCAGCCGCGTGGGCTGGCCGGTGAAGGCCCCGTCCGGCCAGTGCTCCACCTCGAAGGCGAAGGCGGGACGGGCGAGCAGCGCGAGCAGAATGCACAGAGAGAGGCTTCGCATGGCAGAGGGTTTTGTTAAAGTGTGAGGCCCTATTATCCGGACAAAACCGATCACAACCAAGGGATCCCCCGTGCGAATGTTTTCCGGCCTTGGCGGCAAGTTGCTGTTGGCCTTCTCCCTGATGGCACTGCTGACCCTGAGCGCCTCCCTGCTGGGCTGGGTCGGGCTCAACCGCCTGCGCCAGCTGGAGCAGGGAGTGCAGCAGACCCTGGCGAGCCAGGAGAGCGCCCGCACCCTTGCGCGCCTTGGCGGCGAGATCCAGAACTCGTCCCACCTGCTGGCCATGGCGAGCAGCGAGGCCGAGCGTGCGCATCAGGGACGCCTGCTGACCCTGCAGGGGCAGCAGATGCAACAGGTGCTGGACAGGCTCGGCACCGAGGGGGATCTGGCACAGCTCCATCGACTCAGCCAGACCATCATCGGCAACCTGGGGCAGCAGGGCTGGCTGGTGGGGGAGCGGCTGGGGCTGATGGCCGAAGGCAGTGCGCTGCGCACTAGGCTGGTGGGCGCCGCCGGCCAGGTGGCGGAGCTGGCCCGCAGCCAGATGGAAAACGCCGAGACCGTGATGGTGGCGGGCATGGGATCCCTCTATGGGTTGCAGGGAGTCCCCGCCCATGGGGTGCTCGATCGCCTGCTGGAGCAGGATCTCGACTGGCTTGAGCAGATGACGGAACTGCGTCACCGCACCCTGATGCAGCAGCAACGCATCGAGGAGATCTGGCGCAGCGAGCAACAACCCGCCTTGCAGCGGTTGCAACAGGAGAGCCGCAAGGCCCTGGCCATCTTGCAACTGCGGGCTGGCGCCGTGACGGATCCCGGTCGCCGGGCGTCGGTGGAGCAGGCGCTGGCGCTGCTCGGGCAGAGCGACAAGCTGGTGCAACTGCGCAGTGACTGGCTCGGCAAGGGGGAGGCGCTGCGGGTGTTGGCCTCGGCCAACGAGGTCATGATGGCGAGCCTCAACCAGCAGGTCGACAGCCTGGTGACGGGGGCGCGCGACGCCCTCGGCCAGAGCCAGCAGGCGCTGCGGGAGCGGCTGCAACTGGTGGAGCGGGCCCTGGTGCTGATCGGCCTGCTCACCCTTGGCCTATTGATCCTGCTGATGTGGCGCATTGTCTACGGTCGTATCGTCTGGCCGCTGCAACACGCGGTGGAGGGGATGAGCCGGCTGGCGCGGGGGGATCTGGCGCCCTTGCCCTCAAGGGCACAGGGGCAGGACGAGCTGGCCGAGCTCGGCCGGGCCCTGCAGGTGTTTCGCGACAACGCCATCGAGCTCGGTCGCTATCAGCGGGAGCTGGAGTCCAGGGTGGAGGAGCGCACCGGCCAGCTCAGCCATGCGAACCTGCGCCTCAACGAAGAGGTGGAGAAGCAGCGACTGGCCCGCGCCGAGGCGGAGCAGGCCAACCGGGCCAAGTCGGTCTTCCTCGCCACCATGAGCCACGAGATCCGTACCCCCATGAACGGCATCCTCGGGGGACTCAGTCTGCTGGAAGATACCCGGCTCAATGGGGAGCAGCAGCGCTATCTGGCCGCCATCGGCCACAGCGGTGAATCCCTGCTCGAGATCCTCAACGACATTCTCGACTACTCCAAGATAGAGGCAGGCCACGTGGAGGCTCGCCGCGAGCCCTTCCCGCTGCACCAGCTGGCGGACGAGCTCTGCACCCTGTTTCGGCCAAGGGCCGAGGCCAAGGGGCTGCGCCTCGAGCTGGCCTGTGCCGACACCCTGCCCCCCGTGGTGGAGGGGGACATGGGCAAGCTGCGCCAGGTGCTCGCCAACCTGCTCGGCAACGCCGTCAAGTTCACCCGGCAGGGGCGCATCAGCCTGTCGCTGATGCCGCTGGCGTGCGATGGCCCCTGCGCCGAGCCCTGCATCGAGTTCGTGGTGCAGGATACCGGCCCCGGCATCCCGGACGATGAGCAGCAACTGGTGTTCGAGGCGTTTCGCCAGCGCAAGCGGGATCTCGGCCATCAGGGTGGCACCGGGCTTGGCCTTGCCATCAGCCAGAAGCTGGTGAGCGCCATGGGGGGCGAGTTGCTACTGTCCAGCGAGCCGGGGGAGGGATGCCGCTTCAGCTTCAGCCTGCCCCTGCAACGTTCGGCCGCGCTCCTGCCAACGGAGCCGCAGCCCTTCCACCTCTGCCGGCCACGGGAGATCCTGCTGGTGGAGGACAACGAGATCAACCGGCTGGTGGCGCAAGGCATGCTGGCGCGCCTCGGCCACGGCGTTACCCTGGCGGAGGACGGTCGCAGCGCGCTGGCGCTGGTGACCGAACGGGCATTCGATCTGGCGCTGCTCGACATCAACCTGCCGGACATGGACGGCATCAGCCTGCGGGAAGATCTCGCCGCCATCAGCGAGGAGGTCCATGGCCGGGCGCTGCCCGCCATCGCCGTCTCGGCCCAGATGTACCCCGAGGATATCCGCCACTGCCTGGCGGCCGGCTTCGCCGATTTTGTCGGCAAGCCGGTGCGGCTGGCGGCCCTGGCCGGCGCCATCGCGCGTCAGTGCAAGGAGGAAGACGCCTCGATCGCTCAGGCTGGCACTGAGGCGACGGCGTCACGACCGGCTGCGGGCAATGCGATGCTGGAGGCGGATCTGCCCATGCTGGGCCTGCCGCGCATCCGCCAGCTGGTCGCGCTGTTCGAGTCGCAGGGCGCCGAGCTGGTGGCGGCACTGGTAGCGAGCGAGCCCGGAGAGGCGCGGCGACAATGGGCCCACAAGCTCAAGGGCAGCGCCCTGGCGCTGGGCTTGAGCGAGCTTGCGACGCACTGCGCCGAGCTGGAGGCGGGGGGGGGTGATCCGGCGACCCTGACCGCGGTGTTCGAGGAGACCATGGAGGCGTTGCGGCGCTGGCTGGCGACGAAAAGCGTGGCTGCCGACTGAATAAATGTGCATTTTGCAACATAGATTCAACATTTTTTTAGGTGGTTGGACTGTCTCTTTGATCTCGCTCACGTTACAATGCGCGGGCCCACTTCACCTATCGCGCAAACGATTTTCAGGAGATAAACGGATGTTGAAACGTGACATGACCATCGCCGGCTACGATCCCGAGCTGTGGCAGGCCATTACCGACGAGACCCGTCGTCAGGAAGAGCATATTGAGCTGATCGCGTCTGAGAACTACACCAGCCCCCGTGTCATGGAAGCCCAGGGCTCCCAGCTGACCAACAAGTACGCTGAAGGCTACCCGGCCAAGCGTTACTACGGAGGTTGCGAGTATGTGGACGTGGTTGAGACCCTGGCCATCGAGCGCGCCAAGGAACTGTTTGGTGCCACTTACGCCAACGTGCAGCCGCACTCCGGCTCCCAGGCCAACAGCGCCGTCTACATGGCCCTGCTGCAGCCGGGCGACACCGTGCTGGGCATGAACCTGGCCCACGGCGGTCACCTGACCCACGGCTCCCCGGTCAACTTCTCCGGCAAGCTGTACAACATCATCCCCTACGGCATCGATGAATCCGGCAAGATCGACTACGACGAGATGGAACGTCTGGCCGTCGAGCACAAGCCGAAGATGATGATCGGTGGCTTCTCCGCCTACTCCGGTATCGTTGACTGGGCCCGCATGCGCGAGATCGCCGACAAAATCGGTGCCTGGCTGTTCGTCGACATGGCTCACGTTGCCGGTCTGATTGCCGCTGGCGTCTACCCGAACCCGGTGCCCCACGCTCACGTGGTCACCTCCACCACCCACAAGACCCTGGCCGGTCCGCGCGGTGGCCTGATCCTCTCCGCCGCCGATGACGAAGAGCTCTACAAGAAGCTGAACTCCGCCGTCTTCCCGGGTGGCCAGGGTGGCCCGCTGATGCACGTCATCGCCGGCAAGGCCGTGGCTTTCAAGGAAGCGCTTGAGCCCGAGTTCAAGACTTACCAGGCCCAGGTCGTCAAGAACGCCAAGGCCATGGTCGAGGTGTTCCTGAGCCGTGGTTACAAGATCGTCTCCGGCGGTACCGACAACCATCTCATGTTGGTTGATTTGATCGGCCGCGAGCTGACCGGTAAAGAAGCCGATGCCGCGCTGGGCAAGGCCAACATCACCGTCAACAAGAACTCGGTGCCGAACGACCCGCGCTCCCCCTTCGTCACCTCTGGTGTGCGTCTGGGTACCCCGGCCATCACCCGCCGCGGTTTCAAGGAAGCCGAGAGCAAGCAGCTGGCTGGCTGGATCTGCGACGTGCTGGACAACCACGACAACGACGAAGTGCTGGCCACCGTGCGCGAGAAAGTGCTGGATATCTGCCGTCGTCTGCCGGTTTATGCCTGATACGCCAGAAACTCTGGTATAAAAACAATGCCACCCTCGGGTGGCATTGTTGTTTATATGGCGGCGCCACTTGGGCGCCGTGCACCGCCGATCATAGAGAGGAGATCTCATGCCCGATCAGACAAGACTCAACGATAACGACCTCATCTCGTCCATCCGCCCCCAGTATCACTTTCGCCCAAGCCCGGAGGGCCTGTTGGCCTGGGATGTGCGCCGACTGATAAGGCTGGGGCGCGGGTTGCCGGTGCGCGCCGTGCCGCTTGGTCAAATAGCCGAACTCGACAGGGAGCACTGGTACGGGCATGGGAGCGTGAGGCCCACGGTGCGCAGCATAGTGGAGCACTGCCAGCTGATGCTGGCCGCCGATCTCGCCTATCCCATCATCCTCGACAGCGAAGGCCGGGTGATGGATGGCATGCACAGGGTGAGCAAGGCGCTGATGCAAGGGGCGACCCACATCGATGCGGTGCAGTTTGAACAAGATCCGGCTCCCGACTATGTGGATTGCGATCCCGATGCCTTGCCCTATGACGACTGATGGCGGCGGCCATTCTCGGTGCAGCCTCAATGCCATCCACGGGTGGCATTGTTTTTTCTGGGCTTTTACCGGTTTTGGGTGGCCGTGTTACACTGGCAGGCCAAGATCCTGACCCCAATGGCAGGTGACCCTTTACTTGCCCTGAGTTTGCGCCGGAGGTCCGATGCATTGCCCTTTCTGTAGTGCCGTTGATACCAAGGTGATCGATTCCCGTCTGGTGGCAGAAGGCCACCAGGTGCGCCGACGCCGCGAGTGCCTGCTCTGCCACGAGCGCTTCACCACCTTCGAGATGGCCGAGCTGGTGATGCCCCGCATCATCAAGTCCAACGGCTCTCGCGAGCCCTTCAACGAAGACAAGCTGCGCGGCGGCATACTGCGGGCGCTGGAGAAGCGGCCGGTGAGCATGGAAGCCATCGAGAAGGGGATCAATCACATCAAGTCCCGCCTGCGCGCCACCGGTGAGCGCGAGGTCGCCTCCCAACTGCTGGGCAACCTGGTGATGGATGAGCTCAAGACCCTCGACAAGGTGGCCTATATTCGCTTCGCCTCCGTCTATCGCAGCTTCGAAGACATCCGCGAATTTGGCGAAGAGATCGCCAAGCTGGAGAAGTAACGAGGGTGAGCAAGGCAATATCCGCTTCGCCCCTCTCTACCTCAGGACTCGAGGATATCCGCCTTGTTCTGACAAGAAGCGGTGAAGAGATCGCCAAGCTGGAAAAATAGGCCGGCGCCATATAACCCATTTTCTCGCCTGTAACGGGAGCCCAGATGTTTAGTCAAGACGATTATCAATGGATGAACCGGGCCCTCGAGCTGGCCCGCCGCGGCCGCTACACCACGGCCCCGAACCCCTGTGTCGGCGCCGTGCTGGTGAAAGCCGGCGTGGTGGTGGGGGAGGGCTGGCACCAGCGTGCCGGCGAACCCCATGCGGAGGTCTATGCCCTCCATGCTGCCGGGGAAGAGGCCCGTGGTGCCACCGCCTACGTAACCCTCGAGCCCTGCTCCCACCACGGCCGCACGCCCCCTTGCGCCGAGGCACTGATCAAGGCCGGGGTGACCCGGGTAGTCGCCGCCATGGTGGATCCCAATCCCCAGGTCGGCGGACGCGGCCTGCGCATGCTCTCCGAGGCGGGTATCAAGGCAGACTTCGGCCTGCTCAGCGCCGAGGCCGAGGCGCTCAATCCTGGCTTCTTCAAGCGGATGCGCACCGCCTTCCCGCAGGTGACGGTGAAGCTGGGCGCGAGCCTGGATGGTCGCACCGCCATGGCGAGCGGCGAGAGCCAGTGGATCACAGGTCCCCTTGCCCGCGCCGACGTGCAGCGCCTGCGCGCCCGTCACGATGCCGTGCTCTCCAGCGCCGAGACGGTGCTGGCGGACGGCGCCTCCCTGAACGTGCGCTGGGACGAGCTGCCCCCCTCCGTCAAGGCGGTCTATCCCAAGGAGGCCCTGCGCCAGCCACTGCGGGTCATCGTCGACTCGCAGAACCGGCTGACCCCGGACTTGCCGCTGTTCCAGACCGCGGGACCTGTGCTGCTGGCCCGTCACAAGGCGGCCGGCGACTGGCCCGAGTGGGTGCAGCAGCTGGAGTTGCCGCTGCTCGACGGCAAGCTGGATCTGGTGAGCCTGTTCATGCTGCTGGCCAAGCGCAACATCAACTCGGTGCTGGTGGAGGCGGGGCCAACGCTGTGCGGCGCCCTGCTGACCAAGGGGCTGGTGGATGAGCTGGTGCTCTATCAGGCGCCCAAGCTGCTGGGGGACGAGGGCCGCGGCCTGTTCCACCTGCCCGAGTTGACCCGCCTGTTCCAGGCGCCCAAGCTCAACCTCAAGGATGTGCGGCTGGTGGGGCAGGATATCCGCATCACGGCCAAGATCGTTTAGCCCCGAAGCCCTAGGATGGGTGGCTTGAAAACAAGCCATTCCCATCACGGCCAGAGGGGCTGATCCTTCAGTTCTCCATATTCAACACAGGCCGGGGCTGAGCGGGCCCCGTCATCAGCAAGGTGATCTGCATGTTTACCGGAATTATCGAAGCCATGGGTACCCTGGCCGAGCTGCGTCGTCAGGGGGAGGACATGGCCCTGACGGTGCACGCGCCGACCCTCGACTTTAGCGACGTCAAGCTCGGCGACTCCATCGCCACCAACGGCGTCTGCCTGACGGTGGTGGCCCTGGGTGATCAGCGTTACACCGCCGACGTGTCGCTGGAGACCCTGTCTCGCACCGGCTTTGCCAGCGCCAAGGTCGGCGATCCCGTCAACCTGGAAAAAGCCTTGATGCCGACCTCGCGCCTCGGCGGCCACCTGGTCTCCGGCCACGTGGACGGCATCGGCGAGGTGAAGAGCAAGTCCAGCAGTGGCCGCGCCATCGAATACTGGATTGAAGCGCCTAGCGAGCTCGCCCGCTACATCGCCGAGAAGGGCTCCATCGCGGTGGATGGCATCAGCCTCACGGTCAACGCCGTGCAGGGCTCGCTGTTTCGCCTCACCATAGTGCCCCACACCGCCCAGGAGACCACCATAGCCCGCTGGAAGCCGGGCCATCGGGTCAACCTCGAGGTGGATCAGATAGCCCGCTATCTGGAGCGGCTGATGCAGGGCAAGGGACAGGAGAGCGCGGGCTCGTCTCTGACCCTGGAGAAACTGGCGCAATCCGGTTTCCTGTGATGGTGAATAATTCCATCATTCATTGATGTGGTGGTTTAATTATCCGTTTAATATTTATTTTTTGGTATAAACAGCTAGTGAAATGCGGTTGTCTGCCTTGTTGATGAGCGCTCGCGACGGATCCCGGCCCGCCGCTCAGCCCGATAGCCTGGCTGAGTGGTCCGCCAAACCGGTTTTCTGTGATCCCGCCCGGGTTGAAACGGGGGCCAGCGCCCCCATCTAGGACGGAATGACGCAGTATCAAGTCGAGCCCACGGGCTCAATCCCCGAAGCATGTTGATGGAGTAGCCCATGGCGCTGAGCACAACCCAGGAAATCATTGCCGATATCAAGGCTGGCAAGATGGTGATCCTGATGGATGACGAAGACAGGGAGAATGAAGGGGACCTCATCATGGCCGCCTCCTGTGTCCGGCCGGAAGACATCAATTTCATGGCCCGTTACGGCCGTGGGTTGATCTGCCTGACCCTGACCCGGGATCGCTGCAAGCAGCTGGCGCTGCCGCTGATGGTAGACCGCAACAACGCCCAGTTCTCCACCGCCTTCACCGTCACCATAGAGGCGGCCGAAGGGGTGACCACCGGCATCTCCGCCGCCGATCGCGCCGTCACCGTGCAAGCCGCGGTGGCGCCGAACGCCAAGGCTGCGGATCTGGTGCAGCCTGGCCACATCTTCCCGCTGATGGCGCAGGATGGCGGCGTGCTGACCCGTGCCGGCCACACCGAGGCGGGCTGCGATCTGGCCCGGCTTGCGGGTCATGAGGCGGCCTCCGTCATCGTCGAGATCCTCAACGAAGACGGCTCCATGGCGCGTCGCCCGGATCTGGAGATCTTCGCGGAACAGCACGGCATCAAGCTCGGCACCATTGCGGATCTTATCGAGTACCGCAACCAGCACGAGACCACGGTCGAAAAGGTGGCCGAGTGCAAGCTGCCCACCGAATACGGCGAATTCGACCTCATCACCTTCCGCGACACCATCGACAATCAGGTGCACTTCGCCCTGAGGAAGGGTGAGATCCAGGCCGACAAGCCGGCCCTGGTGCGAGTGCATCTGCACGACGTGCTGAGCGATCTGCTGCACACCGACCGTCACAGTGCCCGCAGCTGGCCGCTGCCCAAGTCCATGGCGCGCATCGCCGAAGAGGGCGGCGTGCTGGTGATCCTGGGGGCGGAAGCCAGCGGCAACGAGCTGCTGGCCCGGGTCAAGGCGTTTGAAGCCGCCGACAAGGGACTGCAACCGGAAGGGGCCAAGTGGCAGGGTACCTCGCGCCGGGTCGGCGTGGGCTCCCAGATCCTCAAGACTCTGGGGGTTGGCAAGATGCGGCTGTTGAGCTCGCCCAAGAAATATCACGCCCTCGGTGGCTTCGGTCTCGAGGTCGTGGAATACGTCGGCGAATAAACCCCGCGGATGAATGAACAAGTCACCATGCTCGCCCTGTGCGGGCATGGTTTTTGTCGTGGGTCTGTTGTGCTAGAATGTGCGCACTTTTGACCCCGGCCCTTTTTGATTGCACAGAGACAGGATTTCCAATGAAGATTATCGAAGGAAATATCGCGGCTCCCGAGGCGCGTGTTGCTATTGTCGTTGCCCGTTTCAACAGCTTCATCAATGACAGCCTGGTGAACGGCGCACTGGACGTGCTCAAGCGTCAAGGCCAGGTGCAGGACAGCAATCTGACCCTGGTGCGCGTGCCGGGTGCCGTCGAAATCCCCTTGGCAGCCAAGAAGCTGGCCAAGAGTGGTCAATACGATGCCATCGTCGCCCTCGGCACCGTCATCCGTGGTGGTACCTACCACTTCGAACTGGTGGCGAGCGAGAACGGCAAGGGTCTGGCCCAAGTAATGATGGAATATGAAATTCCCGTTGCCTTCGGCGTGCTGACCACCGAAAACATCGAACAAGCCATCGAGCGCGCCGGTACCAAGGCGGGTAACAAGGGTGCAGAGGCTGCACTGAGTGCGCTCGAAATGATCAACGTACTGAAACTGCTTGAGGAATAATACATTGAAACCGTCTGAGCGCCGTAAGGCCCGTCATTGCGCCACCCAGGCCATCTACCAGTGGCAGATGACCAAGGCTAACGTGGGCGACATCGAAGAGCAGTTCAAGATCGATCAGGACACCAAGGGTGTGGACCTGAGCTATTTCCGCGATCTGCTGTTCGGGGTAGCCCTCCACTGCAGCGAGCTGGACAAGGTGTTTTCTCCTTTCCTCTCCCGTCCGCTGGACGAAGTGGACATGGTGGACAAGGCGATCCTGCGTCTGGCGACCTACGAGCTGACCCGTCGTGATGATGTGCCGCCGCGCGTGGTGATCAACGAAGCGATCGAGCTGGCCAAAGCCTTCGCCGCCGATGACAGCCACAAGTTTGTCAACGGTGTACTGGACAAGGTGATCAAGACGCTGCCGAAGCGTTGATCCCGTCGTCCATCCGCATTAAGAGAGGAGCCAGCTAAATGCTGGCTTTTTACTGTATGGGTGAATTTGAGCTGATTGAGAAGTACTTCAAGGTCCCCCACGCCCGCAAGGACGTGGTGATGGGCCCTGGAGATGACTGCGCCCTGCTGACCCTGCCTGCCGATACCCAGCTGGCGGTGAGCACCGATACCCTGGTGAGCGGCGTGCATTTCTTTCCCGACATGGATCCGGTGGATCTCGGCTACAAGGCGCTGGCGGTCAATCTGTCCGATCTCGCTGCCATGGGGGCCGAGCCGCGCTGGGTCTCGATGGCGCTGACCCTGCCGGCCATCAACGAGGCCTGGGTCGCCGGCTTTGCCGAGGGCTTCCTCGAGCTTGCCGAGTACTACAACGTGGCCCTGGTGGGGGGGGACATGACCCGCGGCCCGCTCTCCATCACCGTCTCGGTGAAGGGCTCGGTGCCGACCGGGCGCGCCCTGCTGCGCAGCGGCGCCAAGGCCGGCGACGGCATCTATGTGACCGGCACCCTGGGGGACGCCGCCCTGGCGCTCTCCCATCTGCTGGGCAAGCGCAGCCTCAACGAGAACCAACTGGCCGCGGTGCTGCCGCGCCTCGATCATCCCCATCCCCGCATCCTGGCTGGCCAGGCCCTGCGCGGGCTGGCGGGCAGTGCGCTGGATCTCTCCGATGGTCTGGCCTCGGATCTTGGCCACATCCTCAAGGCCTCCGGCGTGCGGGCGCAGATCGATCTCGGTCTGCTGCCGCTCTCCCCCGTGTTGCAGGATGCGGTGCCCGAACGGGATGCCTGGCAGCTGGCGCTGGCGGGGGGCGATGACTACGAGCTCTGCTTCACCGTGCCACAGGAGCATCACGGCGCGCTGGACACGGCGCTGGCGAACTGCGGCGTCAAGTTCACCCGCATCGGCCGGATCCTGGCTGGCGAGCCCGGCATCGACTATGTGCGGGGCGAGCAAGCGGTGGAGCTTGAACTCAAGGGATGGGATCACTTCGCATGAGCTTGTTTATGATAAAGCCCGAGTTGAAACGGCTGAACCTGAGGAACCCGCGCCACCTGCTGGCGGTGGGCTTTGGTGCCGGCCTCTCTCCCAAGGCGCCGGGCACCATGGGGACCTTAGTCGCCATTCCGCTCTACCTGCTGGTGAGCGGCCTTTCTACCCCCTGGTTTGTCGCCTTGCTGGCGCTGGGCTTAGTGGCGGGGATCTGGATCTGCCAGGGCGCCACCGATGCCATCGGCATGCCGGATCACGGTGCCATCGTCTGGGACGAGGTGATTGGCTTCGGGGTGACCATGATAGCGGCCCCCACCGGCTGGGAGTGGGTGCTGGCCGGTTTCGTGCTGTTCCGGCTGTTCGATGTGCTCAAGCCCTGGCCCATCTCCTGGTTCGATCGCCGCATCCACGGCGGCCTGGGCATCATGCTCGACGATCTGATCGCCGGCCTGTTCGCCCTGCTGTGCATGCAGTTGCTGGCCGGCTGGATAGGCTGAGTCTTACCGCCTTGGGTCAGGCCGGATGTCATGTCCGGCTATCTAGCCGATCGCTGGGTTATTCACCCCGTCCTGCATGCAGCGACTGGCCGGCGGGATAAAATAATGCCCTCAGATGGAGTGCAGGTCCGACCTTTTGGCGGACCCGCACTGTTTTGTATGCAATTTTACCCCTGACTGCCCCCCATGGCCGCCCCCGTCACTGGCGGATCATTCTGATTTTTCCCTATTTACCTCTGCTTATTTTTCCTTCATCCAGATATGCTGCCGTTAAAAAATCATTTTACATAAATATTCACTACTCATTCGAAGCTCGACAGGCGAAATGGAATAGTTGATCTGATTGCTTGTTAAGCTATTGTTGAAATTTAAATATGGTAACTGCTCGCGTTACCGTCACAACATCTGCTAATGTGATTTTAGTCGACATTTTACGCCATTGAAGTGTGCGTTATCTGCGCAAAACATTGCGAAATTGTATAACTGGATCATTTACACCCGCGGGCAAACCGACTAACTTACTCGCGGGTTATTCCAAAAAAATGCAAAAAACCCGCCCGGATTGCTGGTTTCGCTGCCTCATGGATTGAGCGTTTCTTACTCGCTAAACACTCAATATCAACGACCCAAGGCACCACCAGCATCTGCGGCTGATTTACGGACGAATTATTTGGGACGGATGTCCCCCGCAGAGGTAACCATGTCCTTGCTCGAAGTGAAAAACTTGCGGATCGAGTACCCCTCCCGCTATGGGGTGCTGGCCGCGGTGAAGGATCTCTCTTTTTCTGTGGAAAAGGGGGAGATCGTCGGGGTGGTCGGTGAATCAGGCGCCGGCAAATCCACCATCGGCAATGCCGTCATCGATCTGTTGAGCCCGCCCGGCCGCATCGCCCGTGGCGACATCTACCTCAATGGTGAGCTGATCTCCGGCAAGAGCCAAAACGAGATGCGGGCCATCCGCGGCTCCCGTATCGGCTTCATCTTCCAGGATCCCATGACCTCCCTCAACCCGCTGTTCACCGTCGAACGGCAGCTGGTGGAGACCATCCTGGCCAATACCGACCTCAATCGCGAGGCCGCCTTCGCCAAGGCGCTCGAGCTGATGAGCGCGGTCGGCATTCCGCAACCGGAATTGCGCATCAAGCAATATCCCTATCAATTCTCCGGCGGCATGCGCCAGCGGGTGGTCATCGCCATCGCCCTGTCGGGGGATCCCGAGCTCATCATCGCCGATGAGCCGACCACGGCGCTGGACGTCTCCATCCAGGACCAGATCCTGCAACTCATCCGCAACCTGTGCAAGGAGCGTCAGGTGGGTTGCATGCTGGTGACCCACGACATGGGGGTCGTCTCCAACGTCACCGACAAGGTGGCGGTGATGTATCGCGGCGATCTGGTGGAGTTCGGTACCACCGAACAGGTGCTGGGTCGCCCCAGTCACCCCTATACCCGCAGCCTCATCTCGGCGGTGCCCCGCTCGGACGTCAAGCTGGTGCGTTTCCCGCTGGTTTCCTATATCGAAGACGCGAGCGCGCCGGACACCAGTATCGACCTCAAGACCCACTGGCTCGGCCAGAGTCAGGATCAGCGCAGCTATGAAGGGGCGCTGCTGCGGGTGGAGAACGTGGATCTGAAGTTTGTCACCAAGAACTCCCTGTTCCCGAGCCGTCGCCAGTACGTGCGTGCCTGCAACAACGTCAGCTTCGAGATCTTCGAAGGGGAGACCTTCGGTCTGGTGGGGGAGTCGGGTTCCGGCAAGTCCACCATAGCCCGCGCCATCACCGGCCTCTATCCGCCCGATACCGGCAAAATCGTGTTCGAGGGGATTGATCTGACTGCCCTGAAAGGGGAACACGAGCGTCGCCCGCTGCGCCGCCAGATGCAGATGGTGTTCCAGAACCCTTACTCCTCGATGAACCCGCGCATGAAGGTGCGTGACATCATCGCAGAGCCCATTCGCTTCCATAAACTCGCCAGCAGCGAGAGCCAGATCCAGGGGATAGTGAGCGACTTGCTCGATCACGTCGGCCTCGGCCGCGGTGCCGGAGTCAAGTATCCCCACGAGTTCTCCGGTGGTCAGCGCCAGCGCATCTCCATTGCCCGTGCCCTGGCGACCCGGCCGCGTTTCCTCATCTGCGACGAGCCGACCTCGGCGCTGGATGTCTCGGTACAGGCCCAGATCCTCAACCTGCTCAAGGATTTGCAGCAGGAGCTTGGGCTCACCATGTTGTTTATCAGCCACGACTTGCCGGTCATTCGCCAGATGTGCGATCGCATCGGGGTGATGCATCACGGTCATCTGGTGGAAGTGGCCGAGACCGAGAAACTCTTTACCAATGCCGAGCATGAGTACAGCCGCAAGCTGATCTCGCTGATGCCGGAGTTTAAGGGAATGTCCCGCGAGGGGCTGGAAATCGCAAGTTAGGAAAGCGCCGGCTCGCCGGTCTGTTTGTCATCAATAGTGTCAATAAAAAAGCCAAAAGCATGGAGAAAGACATGAAGAAAGGATTATCAAAGATTGCCATGGCGCTGTTCGCCGCTGGTTTCGCATTTAACGTCTCTGCCGCCGACATCAAGGTGGCCGTCGCCTCCGATGCCACCTCGCTGGACCCGCAGGAGCAGCTCTCCGGTCAGACCCTGGAGATGTCTCACCTGGTGTTCGATCCCCTGATGCGTTACACCCAGGATCTGCAATTCGAGCCGCGTCTGGCCGAGAAGTTTGAGCGCATCGACGACAAGACCGTCCGCTTCCACCTGCGCAAGGGCGTCAAGTTCCATTCCGGTAACGCGTTCACCGCCGACGACGTGGTCTGGACCGTCAACCGCCTGAAAGCCTCCCCGGACTTCAAGGCGATCTTCGACCCCATCACCGAAGCGAAGAAGGTCGATGATTTTACCGTCGATCTCGTCACCGCCAAGCCGTTCCCGCTGGTACTGCAGACCGTCACCTACATCTTCCCGATGGACTCCAAGTTCTACAGCGGCAAGGATGACGCCGGCAAAGACAAGGCCGCCATTGTCAAGAACGGCGACTCCTATGCCTCCACCCACGTCTCCGGAACCGGTCCGTTCAGCGTCAAGTTCCGCGAGCAGGGCGTCAAGCTCGAGTACACCCGTAACGCCAACTACTGGGACAAGGCTTCCAAGGGCAACGTTCAGAACCTGACCGTGGTGCCGATCAAGGAAGATGCGACCCGCGTAGCCGCCCTGCTGGGTGGTGACGTTGACATGATCTACCCGGTTGCCCCGAACGATCTGGAGCGCGTGAAGAATGGCAAGGATTCCCAGCTGGTGACCCTGTCCGGTACCCGCGCCATCATCATCGAGCTGAACCAGAACACCAACCCGGCGCTGAAAGACAAGCGCGTGCGTCAGGCGATCAACTACGCCATCAACCAGGTGGGCATCGTCGACAAGATCAACAAAGGCTTCGGTACCCCCGCTGGCCAGCTGAGCCCGAAAGGCTATGCCGGTTACAATGAGGCGCTCAAGCCCCAGTATGATCTGGCCAAGGCCAAGGAACTGATGAAGGAAGCCGGCTTCGAGAAGGGCTTCAAGATGAGCTTCATCTCCCCGGCTGCCCGCTACGTCAACGACGTCAAGATCGCCCAGGCGGTCTCCGCCATGCTGTCCAAGATCAACATCAAGGTCGATCTGAAGACCATGCCGGTGGCCCAGTACTGGCCCGAGTTTGACAAGTGCGCCGCCGACATGCAGCTGATCGGCTGGCACTCCGACACCGAAGACAGTGCGAACTTCTTCGAGTTCCTGACCTTCACCAAGGATGCCAAGACCGGCATGGGCCAGTACAACTGCGGCGGTTATGCCAACGCAGAGGCTGACAAGATGGTGATGGAAGCGAACACCGAGACGGATCCGGCCAAGCGTGCCGCCATCCTGCAGAAGGTGGAAGCCATGCTGATCGACGACGCTGCCTACGTGCCGTTGCATTGGGAAGATCTGGCCTATGGCGCCAAGAAGAATGTCGACATCAAGCCGATCGTCAACGTGATGAACTTCCCTTACCTGGGTGACCTGGTGGTCAACAAGTAAGAGAAGCGCTAAGGAAGGACCCGGTGGGGGCGGCCATGGCTGCCCCCACCATTAACAGAAGCCTGTGCCACGACACAGGCCACGTAGAAGGACAAGCATGTTTACATTCCTGCTGAAACGGTTCTATCAGGCCGTGATAGTGATGTTCGTCATCAGCCTGGTCGCCTTCTCCATCCAGGACAACCTGGGGGATCCGCTGCGCGAGCTGGTGGGACAATCCGTCTCCGAGTCTGTGCGCCATGAATTACGCGAAAAGATGGGTCTCAACGATCCCTTCCTGGTGAAATACAGCCGCTTCTTGCAGAACGCGGTACACGGGGATCTGGGCACCTCCTACTTCTTCAAGCGACCCGCTCTCGAGGTGATCCTCGACAAGCTGGTAGCGACCCTTGAGCTGGTGTTTGCTGCCGCAGTCATCATCGTCGTCGTCTCCATTCCGCTGGGGGTGTATTCGGCGATCAGACCGCGCAGCATACTGACCAAGCTCATCATGGCGGTGAGCAGCATCGGTATCTCGATCCCGGTGTTCTTGACCGCCATCATGCTGATGTATCTGTTCTCCATCCAGCTTGGCTGGCTGCCGGCCTATGGCCGTGGCGAGACCCGCAACCTGCTGGGCTGGGAGTCGGGCTTCTTCACCTGGGATGGCATCAAACACCTGATCCTGCCCGCGGTATCGCTCTCCTCCATCATGCTGCCGCTGTTCATCCGGCTGGTGCGCTCCGAGATGCTGGAGCAACTCGGCGCCGAGTACGTCAAGTTTGCCCGCGCCAAGGGACTGGACAACAACAAGGTCTATTACAGCCACGCGCTCAAGAACACCATGCTGCCGGTGATCACCGTCGGCGGCGTGCAGATCGGCACCATGGTGGCCTACACCATTCTGACCGAGAGCGTGTTCCAGTGGCCGGGAACGGGCTTCCTGTTCCTCGAGGCGATCCACCGGGTCGATACGCCGCTGATCACCGCCTACGTCATCTTCGTCGGCCTGATCTTCGTGGTGACCAATACCCTGGTCGACCTGCTCTACGGGCTCATCAACCCGACCGTTAACCTGACTGCCAAGGGGTAAGCATGACTAACGCTGTGACTGCAAGCCCGAGCCGCTGGGCGCGCTTTAAAAACTCTGACATCGTCTACTACTTCCTGCGGGACAAGGTAGCCATGTTCAGCTTCGTCGTATTCGTGGTGTTCGTGCTGGCCGCGCTGCTGGCACCCTGGCTGGCGCCGCACAACGTCTACGACCAGACCAGCTTCGATCTGATGGATGCCGAGCTGCCCCCCTCCTGGCTGGAAGGGGGCGAGGCTCGCTTCTGGCTCGGCACCGACAACCAGGGTCGTGACATCTGGAGCACCATTCTCTACGGTGCCCGCATCTCGCTGACCATAGGTCTGTTTGCGGTGGCGCTGCAGCTGTTCCTCGGTATCGTCATCGGGCTGATTGCCGGTTACGTCGGTGGCCGCATCGACAACTTGCTGATGCGCTTTGCCGACGTGCAGCTGTCGTTCTCCACCATGATGGTGGCGATCATCATCTCCGCCATCTTCCAGGCGAGCTTTGGCTCCGAGCTCTATTCCGAGTTCGCCATCGTGATGCTGGTGGTGATCATCGGCATCGCCGAGTGGCCGCAGTACGCCCGTACCGTACGCGCCTCCGTGCTGGCGGAGAAGAAGAAGGAGTATGTGGAAGCGGCCAAGGTGATGGGGTTCCGTGCCCCGCGCATCATGTTCCGCCACATCTTGCCGAACTGCCTGTCCCCCATCCTGGTCATCTCCACCGTGCAGGTGGCGAACGCCATCATGAGTGAGGCCGCGCTCTCCTTCCTGGGGCTCGGCATGCCGGTGGATCAGCCGTCGCTCGGCTCGCTCATCAGCGTGGGCTTCAACTACATCTTCTCCGGCTCCTGGTGGATCACCGCTTTCCCCGGCCTCTGTCTGGTGGTGCTGGTGTTGGTCATCAACCTCTTGGGCGACTGGTTGCAGGATGTGTTCAACCCCAAGATCTACAAGGGGTAACAACGGGGTAACCCGCAGAGATGTGAAACAAGAAGGGCGCCATAAGGCGCCCTTCTTTATTGCTCGCAGTTGCTCTCGTCAGGCTTGTTGCCAAGCCTGGATGCTGGCGAGGATACCCGCGCCATCGAGCCCCAGCACGGCGTAGATCTCCTCCTGGGTACCCTGCTCGATGAAGCGATCGGGCAGGCCCAGGTTCAGCACCGGCTTGCACTGCTTGGCGCGCATCAGCAGCTCGTTCACCGCGGAGCCGGCCCCGCCCATGATGGCGTTGTCTTCCAGAGTGACGAACTGATCGTGGGTGGCGGCCAGGGAGAGCACCAGTGCCTCGTCCATGGGTTTGACGAAGCGCATGTCCACCAGGGTGGCGTCCAGCGCCTCGGCGGCGGCCTTGGCCTGATGCAGCAGGGTGCCGAACGCCAGTATGGCGGTGCCCTTGCACTCACTCCCCTTTCTTTCGCGTACTATGCGTCCCTTGCCGAGTGTCAGCGCAGTCATCTCGCTCATGATCTCGGTGCCGCAGCCGCTGCCGCGGGGATAGCGCACCGCAGCCGGTCCGTTGTGCTGGTAGCCGGTGTAGAGCATCTGGCGGCACTCGTTCTCATCGGACGGGGTCATCACCACCATGTTCGGCACGGTGCGCAGGAAGCTGATGTCGAATGCCCCCTGATGGGTGGGGCCGTCAGCCCCCACCAGCCCGGCGCGGTCGATGGCGAACAGTACCGGCAGTTGTTGCAGCGCCACGTCGTGGATCAGCTGGTCATAGGCCCGTTGCAGGAAGCTGGAGTAGATGGCCACCACCGGCTTCTGGCCGGCGATGGCGAGGCCAGCGGCGAAGGTGACCGCGTGCTGCTCGGCGATGGCCACGTCGAAGTAGCGATCCGGGTATTGCTGACTGAACTTGACCAGGCCGGAGCCCTCGCGCATGGCGGGGGTGATGCCGACCAGCCGCTCATCCTTGGCGGCCATGTCGCACAGCCACTGACCGAAGATGGCGGAGAAGGTCGGCTTGCCGCCGGCGCTCTTGGGCAAGGCACAGTCGTCCGGGTTGAACTTGGGCACGGCGTGATAACCGATGGGATCCTTCTCGGCGGGCTCGTAACCCTTGCCCTTCTTGGTCTTGATGTGCAGCAACTGAGGCCCCTTGAGGTTGCGCATGTTGCGCAGTGTCTCGACCAGGGCGTGGATATCGTGGCCGTCGATGGGGCCTATGTAGTTGAAGCCGAACTCCTCGAACAGGGTGCCGGGCACCACCATGCCCTTGAGGTGCTCCTCCGCCCGCTTGGCCAGCTCCTTGACCGGGGGTAGACCCGCCAGCACCTTCTTGCCGCCTTCGCGGATGGTGGTGTAGAGCTTGCCGGACATCAGTCGGGCCAGGTGATTGTTCAGTGCCCCGACGTTCTCGGAGATGGACATCTCGTTGTCATTGAGCACCACCAGCATGTCCTTGTGGACATCGCCGGCGTGATTGAGCGCCTCGAAGGCCATGCCGGCGGTGATGGCGCCATCGCCGATGACGGCCACCACCTTGCGGCCCAGCCCTTCGCTCTCGGCGGCAACGGCCATGCCGAGCGCCGCCCCGATGGAGGTGCTGGAGTGACCGACGGAGAGCACGTCATATTCACTTTCGTCACGCCAGGGGAAGGGGTGCAGACCGTCTTTCTGGCGAATGGTGTGAATACGCTCGCGCCGACCGGTCAGGATCTTGTGGGGATAGGCCTGATGGCCCACGTCCCACACCAGCCGATCGAAGGGGGTGTTGTAGACGTAGTGCAGCGCCACCGTCAGCTCGACGGTGCCGAGGCCGGAGGCGAAGTGGCCGCTGGAGCGGCTCACCGAGCGCAGCAGATACTCGCGCAACTCGTTGCACAGCACGGGCAGCCGCTCTTTTGGCAGGGATCGCAACTCGACCGGCGTGTCCGCGAGGGCCAGGTTGGGGAAATCGCTTATATCAACGCTCATATTGTTACTGTTATCCAGCGTTTAGTGGGTTCGCTCGATGATGTAATCGGCAAACGCTTCCAGAATGTCGGTATTGTAGGGCAAGGATTGCAGGGCTGTTAAGGCCTTGTCATGCAGTTCGCGAGCCAGCTCACGGGCATTGTCGAGTCCGAGCAGGGCCGGATAGGTACTCTTTTGCTGCGCCAGATCCGAACCTTGCGGCTTGCCGAGGGTGGCGGTATCGCCGGTGATGTCGAGGATGTCATCCTGCACCTGGAAGGCCAACCCGATGGCGGCGGCATAGGTTTGCAGGGCGGCCAGGGTGTCGGCCTCCACATCCGCCTTGCACAGGGCGCCCAGGGTGACGGCGCACTCGATGAGGGCGCCGGTCTTGTGGCGGTGCACCTGTTCCAGCTCGGCGAGGCTGATTTGGCGGCTCTCGGCCTCCAGATCCAGTGCCTGACCGCCGCACATGCCGAGGTACCCCGAGGCGCGGGCCAGGGTGCTCAGCATCTTGACTCTGTTGGTCATCAGCTCCTGGGGGAGGGGATGGTCGGCCAGGATCGAAAACGCCAATGTTTGCAGGGCATCGCCGGCCAGGATGGCGGTACCTTCATCAAACGCCTTGTGCACTGTCGGTTGACCGCGACGCAGGTCGTCGTTGTCCATGGCGGGCAGATCGTCGTGCAGCAGGGAGTAGGCGTGAATGCACTCCACCGCGGCAGCCGGTCCGTCGAGATACTCGCTTTGCACCCCCAGCATCTCGCCAACGGCATAGACCAGGAAGGGGCGCACCCGCTTGCCGCCGAGCAGCAAACCATAACTCATGGCGTCCCGCAGGCGAGGGGCCAGGGCGGGCAGGGCCTCAAGCTGTGCCGAGAGGCAGTCGTCGATACGGCGCCGGTGCAGGCGGGAAAAATCGTCCAGCGTCACTCACTCCTCTCCTTGCTCTGGCCGAAAAGGAACCGCTTGTTCACTGCCATCGGCCTGGGTCAGCAGGATCTGGATCTTCTGCTCGGCCTGCTCCAGCTTCTGCTGGCCGGCGCGCACCAGGTGGATGCCTTGTTCGAACTGTTTGAGTGCCTCCTCGAGGGGGAGTGAGCCCTGTTCGAGCTGATGCACTATGGTCTCCAGCTCTTCCAGGGTGGCATCAAAACTCAGACGGTCGATCTTTTTACTGGCCATGTCCATCCTCGGGGATTGAAAAAAACGGCTCATCTTAACATCGACCGGCCACAGGGGGGAGGCAGAAAAGTGCACCCGCCTCAAACTATCGGAGCCCCGGTCGATACACTGCGGCCATCCACCAGCATTGATTTGGTGGCGATTGAGGCAGGTCAGGCTTGCCGCCAGGGGGGCAATAGCAGAAAATTCAACAAAGTATAAATAAATGACGAGTTCGGTGACAGGAGCAGGGTTGTGGATTTAGGCAGTCTGATAGGCATAGTGGTGGGATTTGGGGTCGTGGTGTACGGCATGTCGTTGGGGGGCCCTGTCAGCATGTATGTCGATATGCCCTCGGTCTATATCACCATCCTGGGTTCGCTTTTCATCGCCATGATGAAGTTCAATCTCAGCCAGTTTCTGATGGCATTCAAGGTGGCGGGCAAGGCCTTCATGTACAAGGGCGACAAGCTCGACGATCTGATCGCCAAGGCGGTCGAGCTGGCGGATGCGGCGCGCAAGGGGGGCTTTCTGGCCCTCGAAGCGGCGGATATCCCCAACCCCTTCATGAAGAAGGGGATCGACATGCTGGTAGATGGCCATGAGGGGGACGTGGTGCGAGCCGTGATGGAGAAAGACATCGAACTCACCGCCGAGCGCCATGTCATCGCCATCAAGGTGTTTCGCGCCCTTGGCGATCTCGGCCCCGCCATGGGCATGATAGGCACCCTTGTAGGACTGGTGGCCATGCTGGCCAACATGAGCGATCCCAAGTCCATCGGCCCGGCCATGGCGGTGGCCCTGCTGACCACCCTGTATGGCGCCATCCAGGCCAACATGATTGCCATCCCCATCGCCGACAAGCTGGAGCTGCGCAGCGGCGAGGAGCAGCTGAGCCGTACCCTGGTGCTGGACGCCATCATGGGCATTCAGGATGGGCAAAACCCCCGGGTGATCCAGGCCATGTTGCAAAACTATCTGCATCAGTCCAAACGCAACAACGGACTCGCATAGGAGGCCACATGTCAAAGTGCAAGTGTCCGCCTCCCGGCCTGCCCGGTTACATGGGGACTTTCGCCGATCTGATGTCGCTGTTGATGTGCTTCTTCGTGCTGCTGCTCTCCTTCGCCGAGATGGATGTGCAGAAGTTCAAGCAGATCGCCGGCTCCATGGAGAAGGCATTCGGGGTGCAGCACATCCTGGAGGTCAAAGACATCCCCAAGGGGACCTCGGTCATCGCCCAGGAGTTCAGACCGGGTCGGCCCGAGCCGACGCCCATCGACACCATCATGCAGCAGACCGTCGATCTGACCGAGACCGAGCTGGATTTTCAGTCCGGTGACGCCGAGCAGACCGGCGGAAAAGAGCGGCCGGATGGCAAACTGAGCGGCGGCGAGAGTGCGCAGCCCGTCCAGCAGGCGCAGCCCAGCGCCCTGGCCAGGGAGTTGGCCGAGCAGATGCGAGCCCAGATCCAGGACGGGACCCTGGAGATAGAGGCGCTGGGGCAGCAGATCATCATTCGTATTCGAGAAAAAGCAGCGTTTCCGGCTGGCTCTGCCTTCCTGCAACCCCAGTTCTGGCCGGTGATCCGCAAGGTGGCGGCCCTGCTCAAGGATGTGCCGGGGGAGATCACCGTCTCCGGTCACACCGACGATGCGGCGCCCGAAGACGAGCTGTTCCAGTCCAACTGGGAGCTGTCATCCCAGCGGGCGGTGGCGGTGGCCCACCAGATGATCAAGGTGCCCGGCTTCGACGGCAACCGGCTGGTGGTGCAGGGCATGGCGGATTCTCTGCCGCTCGCGCCGAACAACAGCCCTGAGAATAGGCGCATGAACCGACGGGTGGAGATCGCCATCATGCAGGGCAAACCGACGGTATCGGCCCCGATCGGGGTTGTTGAGCCCAAGTAGTTTTTACCAGTCCGGTGATGATTGATGGGGCCCGCTGGCAGGGCCACCACAGTGGTGACGGGCGTTGCAATATGGGTATCACCGGGTCGATAGGCAAACCGCACCACCGCATCGGTATTGGCGACGTAGAGAAAACTCCCCACCAGTGACATGCCAAAAGGCGAGTTCAAGCCTGTCATCAGGACAGAACCAGATCCGCCACGCCATCGCCATCACGCTACAGCGCGATGCGATTGGCGCTTTTTGTGGCCGCGCCCGCCTGCTTCATGAGCAGCCCCATCACCCACTTTTGATCCCCTTGGCCTCTCCGGTCTGGCGGGGCATTGGTCTCCGCCACCAGAACATCGCCACTGGGCAGCAAATACATGATCCAGTCCTCGGGCGAAGGCGGTCACGTGTGTGCCGGGGCGGCCATCAGTATCGCGCCAGGTGCCCACCCCTCCGCCGGTGCAATGTGGATGCTCGGGATCAGGGGGGTTGTGGCGATAAGGAGAGTGGGCGAGGCTCCAGAGCCTGCCGCGACGGGCTGTTGGGCTCCCCGGTTCATGATCTCGTTCCTTAAGGGTCCACGAGAGGCGAATCCGGCCGATTCGCCTCGACGTCGGCGCTATGCACTGACTTCTTCTCGGATACGAGGAGGGTCAGTCCACGTGCCGGATGACGATGCTTGCCGGTGGCTGCGATGACGGCTGTCGCCCCATTACCGATCCTTCCCGTGTTGGCCTGCACCATGTCCGGATCGGGCTTGCCCGACGCCGAGGATCTGGAAAACGCCTCGTTTCATCACTAAGGCATGATCTGCACGGTATGTTGACGCAGTGGTTGTGTCGGTGCGATGGCGCATACAACCCCTGTCCTCATTGGGGAGGCTCGCTCCCCTCCTGCTTGATCAGGCTGATCTCGCCATCGCCCTCGAGATACATGTGCTTGACCCGCGCGATGTCATCGATGCCCTCCTGGCGGATCTTCGCGCTCAACTCTTCCTCGGTAATGAACTCGCGGCGCATGTTCCGCCTCAGCATCTTGCCGTCGCGGACCAGGCATATGCGCTGTGCCGACGTGAAGCGGCGGACTGCCGGAAAGTGGAAGCTCAGGAAGTCCAGCAGGTAGCTCCAGAACACCAGGGTTGCGATAAGCACCATGCCGTCTGTGGTCGAGGTGGCGCTGCCGATCATCGCGTTCTGCGCCGCGTCACCGAGGATCGCCACAAACAGAAAGTCGCTGAGCCCAAGAGTGCCGATGTCTCGCCTCAGCACGAATCGCAGGACTACGAACAGGAACCAATAGATCAAGGTCCCCCGCAGCATCAGTTGTAGCGGTGACACCGTGAAGAAAAATATGCCGTTCACGTCAAGGTCGAACATAGCTGTGGCCCGGGTTGGTGTGCCCAGCAGGACCGGACGGGAGAGAGGCACTGCCTGCACCCGATGTGTGCGGTCTTTGTGAATGCAGCCCGCGGCATCGCTCAACGAGTCGACCGGTTACGAGGAACCTCTCCCGACGGTATCAATCCTGGTGGGCCTTGATCTGTGCGATGGCGAACGGAAGGGCTCTCCCGATAGGTGGGTATCTCTTCGGGTCGGGCCCACAGAATGGCGAACTTGCCGGGTCCGTTATCTATGTGGGTCAACGTACAGACCCCCCTGTTGTGCGCGGCTTATTCTCACGATGGCTGGTGCGGGATCCCATTGTCGGTGCTCGCACCTTCATCCAACTCACTACCAGGAGTTCACCATGAACAAGGACCAACTCAAGGGGCGTACTGAAGAGACCAGAGGCAAGGGCAAGGACGACAAGGAATCAAAGGGCGCGATTCCAACGTCCGTCGGCAAACGCCAGGCTGCCTCCGACGATCGAAATGAAGAACGCAAGGATGCCAGAAAGGGGAAATAAATCGTTACCGCGTTGGTTAACTTTCTGCCAACGCTCTTTTCCCCTTCGTCCTTCTTCCAACAATGTCAGGAGCATCAAATGAACAATATCATTCCAACCAAGACCGGTCGCCGGCTTGGGTCAAGAGTACTCAGCGCCAGCACGCTCAGTGGCGACGATGTGTACGACCCGAGAGGTGAAAAGCTGGGCAGTATCAAGGAGCTCATGCTGGATATCGAAAACGGCAAGGTGTGCTATGCCGTGCTCTCCTTCGGCGGTTTCCTCAGTCTCGGCGAGAAGCTGTTTGCCGTGCCCTGGAGCGCCCTGAAGGTCGATACTGAAAACAAGCGTTTCATCATGGATACCACAGAGGAACGCATGAAGAATGCCCCGGGTTTTGATCGAGACAACTGGGCCAACATGGCCGATACCTCTTGGGAAAAGAGTATCTACAGCTATTACGACACCAGATACTGAGATGGTTTTGCCAGCTGGTTTGATGTCAAAGTGCCCTTTGAATCCCTTCGGCCGATGATCGCCAGCAAGGTGCGGAAACGAATCTCTAAACAGGATGCCGCTTAGGCAAGACGAGGCTCGATGCGGTGGTGAGCCTGATCAGACAACCAAAACGAAAATATTGCAGCCAGGGTCAAGGTCGCCGTGGCTGCCTCTGCTCGCCTCATCCTCTCGATTTTCTTCAGCACCCCGGCAGCCTTTGGTCGTTCAAAGCGCGATCCCGCTCGCAGGGGCTGACATGGATTTTGTGGCGGCTTCATATTAAGATGCGCCATCTGAACCGATAGCTGCGGCTCTTCCTGATTGCCGCAGCTTCTCTTTATAAAGCAACCCAGGTTTCGACTATGAATCATACTCCGATGACTGTTCGCGGCGCCGAAAAGCTGCGCCAAGAGCTCGACTATCTGAAGAGCGAGCTGCGTCCCCAGATTATCGAAGCGATTGCTGATGCCCGTGAACATGGTGATCTGAAAGAAAACGCCGAATATCATGCCGCTCGCGAGCAGCAGGGCTTTTGTGAGGGCCGCATCCAGGAAATTGAGAGCAAGCTCTCCAATGCCCAAGTGATCGACATCACCAAGATCACCAACAACGGCCGGGTTATCTTCGGTGCCACCGTGACCCTGCTGAAAAGCGAGACGGAAGAAGAAGTGGTGTACCGCATCGTGGGTGACGACGAGGCGGACATCAAACAGAACATGATCTCCGTAAACTCTCCCATCGCCCGCGCCCTGATCGGCAAGGAAGTGGACGATGTGGCCATCGTCAAGACGCCGGGCGGGGATGTGGAGTACGAGATCCTGGAAGTCGCCTATCTCTGATGGAGCGGGACTGACAGACGAGACAGGGGAGCCCGGCTCCCCTGTTGTATTTAGTCCGATTGATATTCCTGAATGAAGGCATCCTGGTGACGCTGGAACAGCCAGTCACGAAACAGTTCCCGCTCCGTTGTCTCTAGTTGAAACTGCAGGGCCCAGTCATGCTGCTGTTTGCGTGAGCGGATGCGCCTGATCAGGGTGCCGGTCAGCGGCAAGGGGGACAGCCCCTCGATACAGAGCGTTCCGCTTAGCGGATCGCCCTTGGCCAAGGCTGGCGGCAGGCCTTCAACGATGAGGCCGCCCAGCGACAGGCTGTGCACCACATAGTCGGCGTCGGCCGTCTGCAGGCTGGCTTTCTCATCGAGTCGCCAGGCGCGCAGATGAGGGTGACCGAGCTCGGTGATGGTGGGGGCGGCGATGCGCAGCTCGACATGGCCTTCCGCCGCATCGGTGCAAGACAGCGGGAAGCGCAGCTGATGGCCGGCGATGCGGGCCTCGAGTATCAGGGGATCGGCCTGTTGCAGCAGGCTGAGCAGGGGGAGGTTCAGATAACCGCGCAGAAATTGGCTGGCAGCCAGGTCCTCGGCGCCTCCCAAGTCCCGCAGCATGGCCAGCTCTTCTTCGGTGAGAATGTGATGCTTGTCCATCGTGGATGTCCGCAAGTATTCATCGCAGGTTAAGGGCCTGACGACTATTTTGGCAAGCGACTTGGGAAGAAGAGAAATGAAGGAAAGAGCGAATGCTCTTTCCTGTTACTTGCGCGGTAATTGGATTTTGGGTTCGCTGGCCTGACGATAGATGGTCAGCACGTGGCCCATGCTCTGTACCTTGATGGCGCCGGTCTCACGGACGATGGCATCCATCACCAGCTGTTTCATCTCACGATCTTCAGACGACACCTTCACCTTGATAAGCTCGTGGTGGTTCAGCGCCAGATCGATCTCGGCCAGCACACCTTCAGTCAGACCGTGCTGTCCCAGCAGGACAACCGGCTTCAGGCTGTGGGCGAGGCCCTTGAGGTACTGTTTCTGTTTATTGTTGAGAATCATGGCAATTTCTTCATAAGTCAGGGTTGAAAGGGGCGTATTCTACCCCCACTTAGCCCTTAATACTAATAACCCTTGTGGTTTTTTAAAGTCGACAATCATGACCCAGAAAAAGCATTCCCCCAGTTCAAGCCGCTGGTTAAAAGAACATTTTGACGATCATTACGTCAAAAAAGCCCAGAAGTTGGGACTGCGTTCCCGCGCCGTGTTCAAGATCGACGAGATCCAGGGCAAGGACAAGTTGCTCAAACCGGGCATGACGGTGGTGGATCTGGGGGCGGCCCCCGGTGGCTGGTCCCAGTTTGCCATCAATCAGGTGGGTGACAACGGGCGGGTGATCGCATGCGATATTCTGCCGATGGATTCCATCGCCGGTGTCGATTTCCTGCAGGGGGACTTTCGGGAGGAAACTGTGCTCGGCGCCTTGCTGGCACGGGTGGGCCCGGACAAGGTTGATGTCGTCATGTCTGACATGGCGCCCAACATGAGCGGTACCCCGCAGGTGGACCAGGCACGCTCCATGTACCTTATCGAGCTGGCGCTGGACATGTGCAATCAGGTCCTGCGTACCAACGGCAGTTTCGTGGTCAAGGTGTTCCAGGGAGAGGGTTTTGATGCCTATCTCAATGAAATTCGTAAACTTTTTTCTGCCGTCAAGATACGTAAACCAGACTCCTCCCGTGCCCGTTCACGAGAAGTCTACATTGTGGCTACCGGTTTTAAACTGTAGTACCCTAACCCTCATCGTTAACTGTCAGTCTGCGAGGTCATTGATTTGAGTGACATGGCGAAAAACCTAATCCTGTGGCTGGTCATCGCCGTCGTGTTGATGTCGGTGTTCAATAGCTTCAGCCCCAGCGATACCACCAGTCGCCAGCTGGACTATTCCAGCTTCGTTAAAGAAGTGACCCAAGAGCAGATCCGTGAAGTGCGGATGGATGGCAAGGTCATTAATGGCGTCAAGCGCACCGGTGAGCGTTTCACCACCATCATCCCGGCGCCGGATCCCCAGCTGCTCAACGACATGCTCAATCACAATGTGAAGGTCATGGGTGAGAAGCCGGAAGAGCCGTCTCTGATCACGTCCATCTTCATCTCCTGGTTCCCGATGCTGTTGCTGATCGGTGTCTGGGTCTTCTTCATGCGTCAGATGCAAGGCGGCGGTGGCAAGGGTGCCATGTCGTTCGGCAAGAGCAAGGCTCGCCTGATGAGTGAAGATCAGATCAAGACCACCTTCGTCGACGTCGCAGGCTGTGACGAGGCCAAGGAAGAGGTCAAAGAGCTGGTCGACTATCTGCGTGATCCGACCAAGTTCCAGAAGCTGGGCGGCAAGATCCCCACCGGCGTACTGCTGGTCGGCCCGCCCGGTACCGGTAAGACCCTGCTGGCCAAGGCCATCGCGGGCGAAGCCAAGGTGCCTTTCTTCACCATCTCGGGTTCTGATTTCGTCGAGATGTTCGTCGGTGTCGGTGCTTCCCGGGTGCGCGACATGTTCGAGCAGGCCAAGAAGTCGTCCCCCTGCATCATCTTCATCGATGAAATTGATGCGGTCGGTCGTCAGCGTGGCGCCGGTCTCGGCGGTGGTCATGACGAGCGCGAGCAGACCCTGAACCAGATGCTGGTCGAGATGGATGGTTTTGAAGGCAACGAAGGCGTCATCGTCATCGCCGCCACCAACCGTCCCGACGTGCTGGATCCTGCGCTGCTGCGTCCGGGCCGTTTCGACCGTCAGGTCGTGGTCGGTCTGCCGGATGTCCGTGGTCGCGAGCAGATCCTGAAGGTGCACATGCGCAAGGTGCCGTTGGCGGATGACGTCAATGCCGCTGTGATTGCACGTGGTACCCCGGGCTTCTCCGGCGCCGATCTCGCCAACCTGGTCAACGAAGCCGCTCTCTTCTCCGCCCGTGAGAGCCGTCGTGTGGTCTCCATGCTGGAGTTCGAGAAGGCCAAGGACAAGATCATGATGGGTGCGGAGCGTCGCTCCATGGTGATGAGGGACTCCGAGAAGGAGATGACGGCTTACCATGAGGCGGGTCACGCCATCATCGGTCGTCTGGTACCGGATCATGACCCCGTCTACAAGGTCTCCATCATCCCGCGCGGTCGTGCGCTGGGGGTGACCATGTACCTGCCGGAGCAGGATCGCTGGAGCCACTCCAAGCAGCATCTGGAGTCCATGATCTCCAGCCTGTACGGCGGTCGTCTGGCGGAAGAGCTGATCTACGGTGCGGAGAAGGTATCCACCGGTGCCTCCAACGACATCGAACGTGCCACCGACATCGCTCGCAAGATGGTCACCCAGTGGGGCATGTCCGAGCGTCTCGGTCCCATGCTCTACGCCGAAGAAGAGGGTGAAGTCTTCCTCGGTCGCAGCATGGCCAAGGCCAAGCACATGTCCGACGACACCGCGCGCGTCATCGACGCCGAGGTCAAGCAGGTCATCGATCGCAACTACGCCCGCTCCAAGCAGATCCTGCTGGACAACATGGACGTGCTGCACACCATGAAAGATGCGCTGATGAAGTACGAGACCATAGACGCCAAGCAGATCGACGATCTGATGGCCCGTCGCGAGGTCCGTGCCCCCAGCAACTGGCATGATGAGCACGGCGATACCCCGCAAGGCGGCGCTACCGTGACCGCCGAGCCAGAAGCCAAGACTCAGGCCAAGGCCGATGACAACAGCGCACAGCTGAACGACATCGACAAGGCTAACGATGTCCCGGCCAAATAAGTTGCCATGACCAAACCCCGGGCTTGCCCGGGGTTTTTCTTTATGCGCATGCCGCGTTTTTGATACAGATGGAAGTGAAGATGCAACTCAGCAGCAAGGGGCGCAGCCTCTCCCTCGACCGTCCCCACGTCATGGGGATCCTCAACGTGACGCCGGACTCCTTCTCCGATGGCGGCCATTTCAACCAGATTGAGCGAGCGATGGCCCATGCTCGCCAGTTGGTCTCCGAGGGGGCCACCCTCATCGACATCGGCGGCGAATCGACTCGCCCCGGGGCGCCCGATGTGAGCGTGCAGGAAGAGCTGGACCGGGTGATCCCGGTCGTCGAGCGGATGGGACAGGAGCTGGATGTCATGATCTCCCTCGACACCTCGAAAGCTGTCGTGATGCGCGAAGGCTGCGCCGCAGGTGGCCATCTCATCAACGACGTGCGGGCCCTGCTCGAGCCTGGTGCCCTGGCCGCCGCGGCAGAGGCTGAGGTGCCCGTCTGCCTGATGCACATGCAGGGGCAGCCGAGGACCATGCAGGCGGAGCCCCATTACGACGATCTGCTGGGGGAGGTGAGGGCCTTCTTCGATGAGCGGATCGCCGCCTGTCTGGCGGCAGGCATCAAGCGTGATCAACTGTTGCTGGATCCCGGCTACGGCTTTGGCAAGACGCTGACCCACAACTACCAGCTGCTGGCCAAGCAGCAGAAGTTGCTGGATTACGGTCTGCCGCTCTTGGTGGGGATGTCGCGAAAGTCTATGATAGGCAATCTGCTCGGCCGCTCGGTTGATGAGCGGCTGGCTGGCAGTCTGGCCTGCGCCCTGATCGGGTTGCAACATGGTGCCAGGATCATCCGGGTGCACGATGTGCGCGCTACCATGGATGCCCTGCGTGTCGGCTGGATGACCATGACGGGACAAGATTTCGTATCCTAATAAAAGAACGAGAACAGACAATGACCAGAAAGTACTTCGGCACAGACGGTGTGCGCGGCAAGGTGGGTGAATTCCCTATCACCCCGGATTTCGTGATGAAACTGGGTTGGGCCGCGGGCAAGGTGCTCTCCAAGAAGGGCACCAAGAAGGTGCTGATCGGCAAGGATACCCGCATCTCCGGCTACATGCTGGAGTCGGCCCTGGAGGCGGGCCTCTCCGCCGCCGGTCTCAAGGCCATACTGATGGGGCCCATGCCCACTCCGGCGGTCGCCTACCTGACCCGCACCTTCCGGGCCGAGGCTGGCATCGTCATCAGCGCCTCTCACAACCCCTATTACGATAACGGCATCAAGTTCTTCTCCGCCGATGGTACCAAGCTGCCGGACGACGTCGAACTCGCCATCGAAGCCGAGCTGGATCACGAACTCAAGTGCGTCGAGTCGGCCGAGCTCGGCAAGGCGCAGCGCATCGACGATGCCGCCGGTCGCTACATCGAGTTTTGCAAGAGCACCTTCCCCACCCACCTGAGCCTGGAAGGGGTGAAGATGGTGGTGGATTGTGGTCATGGCGCCACCTATCACATCGCCCCCTCGGTGTTCCGCGAGCTGGGCGCCGAGGTGATCGCCATCGGCTGCAGCCCGGATGGCCTCAACATCAACGACGGTGTCGGCTCCACCGCGCCGGAGGCGCTGGCCGCCAAGGTGCTGGAGTGCAAGGCCGATCTCGGTGTCGCCTTCGACGGTGACGGCGATCGCCTGGTGATGGTGGATCACACCGGTTACATCATCGACGGGGACGAGATCCTCTACATCATCGCCCGTGATGCGCTGCGCAATGGTCGCCTCAAGGGCGGTGTGGTCGGTACCCTGATGGCCAACATGGGCCTGGAGCTGGCGCTGCAGACCCTTGGCATTCCGTTTGCGCGGGCCAAGGTGGGCGACCGTTACGTGCTGGAGATGATGAGCGAGAAGGGCTGGCGCATCGGCGGTGAAAACTCCGGCCACATCATCTGCCTGGATCAGACCACCACCGGGGATGGCATAGTCGCCGCCCTGCAGGTGCTGACGGCGGTATGCTCCGCCGAGATGCCGCTGGCCAAGCTGCGCTCCGGCATGAGCAAGTTCCCGCAGGTGCTGGTGAACGTGCGCTTTGCCGAGGGCAAGGATCCGCTGACGGCGGTGGCCGTACAGCAGGAAGTCGCCAAGGTAGAACAGGAGCTGGGTGGCCGTGGCCGCGTTTTGCTGCGCAAATCCGGCACCGAACCCCTGATCCGGGTGATGGTGGAGGGTGAGCACGAACAGCAAGTGATGGACATGGCGAATCGCATCGCCAAACAGGTCGAATCGGCGTTTTAATGAGCAACCAAGGCGGCTTTCTAGTCGCCTTGGTTGTATCTTGTTCAAACGATTCGAAAATTTGAAAATAGCACTTGTCAGCTGAGCATCCTCTGGATATTATCAGCCCGCTTTCGCAAGGGAGTTGCCGATGGGACATCGCAAGCCGTTTGTAGCAGCCAACTGGAAGTTACACGGTAGTAGGTCGCAGTTAGAACAGTTTGCTGGCCAGTGCCTGCAAGGCATCGATGAGCAAGTAGATGTGGTTTTGTGTCCTTCCCATGTGCATCTCGATTTCACCGCTTCGCTGCTCAATGAGCAGAAGGTGATGAAGTTGGGGGCTCAGAATGTGAGTCAGCACCAGGCCGGCGCTTTCACGGGTGAAGTCTCGTGTGAGATGTTGGTTGAGGCAGGGTGTCGTTACGTATTGGTAGGGCACTCCGAGCGCAGGCGTCTCTTTGGTGAGACCAGCTTTATCGTCGCAGAGAAGTTTGCGGCAGCCAGAGCGGCAGGCTTGATCCCCATCCTCTGTTTGGGGGAGTCAGGTGCGGCGAGGCAGGCGAGAAGAACCTTCGAGGTGATCGCCGAGGAGCTGGACATCGTCATAGAGAAAAATGGCGCGATGGCTTTCGATAATGCTATCATCGCCTACGAGCCGATTTGGGCTGTAGGCACAGGTAAATGCGCCACACCCGAGCAGGCACAAGAGGTTCATTCCTTTATTCGCGGTCGCTTGGCGGAGGATACTCCGGTAATAGGTGAGAAAGTCAGAATCATCTATGGTGGGAGCGTGACACCGGCCAATGCACGAGATTTGTTTGCCCAGCCCGACATTGATGGCGGTCTGATCGGCGGTGCGAGTCTCGATGACAAGGCGTTTTTAGGAATTGTTGAAGCGGCAAAGGGTGCAAGTTAAATGTACGAGATTCTTTTAGTCGTTTATCTGTTGGTATCGCTGGCTCTGATCGGTCTGGTGATGATTCAGCAAGGTAAAGGGGCTGATATGGGCGCCTCCTTCGGCGCAGGGGCATCGAATACCGTATTCGGCTCCGGTGGTTCAGGCAGTTTCCTGACCCGCACAACTGCAATTTTAGCCACTCTGTTCTTTTTGATCAGCCTGCTGCTTGGATCCATGTCAAGCAACAAGGTAAAACAGGGTAGCGAATGGGAAAATCTGCAACAGACTCAACAAGTTGAGCAGACAAAAGCGCCAGTGAAGAAAGATACTGACGTTCCCGAGTAAAGAGTTTTTGCCGTGGTGGTGGAATTGGTAGACACGCTATCTTGAGGGGGTAGTGCTCTAGGGTGTGCGGGTTCGAGTCCCGCCCACGGCACCAATTAAGCAGTGAGCTCGGGTAACCGAGTGTATTATAGCCAGTCAGTCTTGTGTGACGAGGGTGAAGTGGCTATAATCTCGCACGATTTCGGACGCGGGGTGGAGCAGCATGGTAGCTCGTCGGGCTCATAACCCGAAGGTCGTCGGTTCAAATCCGGCCCCCGCAACCAAATTTCACGCATTTCCTACGCTCAGGAAGGCGGTCGCTGCGAGGCGACAATCAGGGTAAAGCGCCAAGCCCCGATTTGACATCGGGGCTTTTTGTTATGTGCGATTTATTCTGAATCGATCTCTATCTGGGCTATATGCCCTTTTTTTGTTTTTCGGAGGGTGACTTTGGCTACGTTGGAACAACGTTTGACCGATCTGCTCGAGGCTCCGGTCGTTGCCTTGGGTTTTGAACTTTGGGGTGTCGAGTTTATCCGTGCGGGTAGGCACTCGACCCTGCGCGTCTTCATCGATGCAGAACAAGGCGTGACGGTGGAAGACTGTGCCGAGGTGAGCCGCCAGGTTGGCGCCATCATGGACGTCGAAGACCCCATCACCGAGGAGTACTTCCTGGAAGTCTCTTCCCCTGGCCTGGATCGCCCCTTGTTCAAGGTCGCCCAGTTCGAAAAATACGTTGGCCAAGAGGCGGCGGTTTCGCTTCGGATGGCAACAAACAACCGCCGCAAGTTCAAAGGCGTAATCAAAACCGTGCAGGGCGACATGGTCACCCTGACGGTAGATGGTAAGGACGAGGTGTTGGCTTTCACCAATATCCAAAAAGCGAACATAGTGCCGAACTTTGGTTAACGAGGCTATCGGATATGAATAAAGAGATTTTGCTGGTCGTTGACGCTGTGTCCAACGAGAAAGCTGTTCCCCGCGAGAAGATTTTCCAGGCGCTGGAGACTGCGCTGGCGACTGCGACCAAGAAAAAATACGAAGGCGAGATTGAAGTTCGCGTTGAGATCGATCGCAAGACCGGTGACTACGACACTTATCGCCGCTGGGTAGTGGTAGCCGATCAGGCCTCCATGGAGAACGCTTACGGTGAAATCACCCTCGAAGCGGCCCAGATAGATGACCCCGAAATCCAGGTGGGTGACTATGTTGAAGACCAGATCGATTCTGTCACCTTCGACCGTATCACCACCCAGACCGCCAAGCAGGTTATCGTGCAGAAAGTGCGCGAAGCCGAGCGTTCCCAAGTCGTTGACCAGTTCAAGGACAAGGAAGGCACCATCATCAGTGGCGTGGTCAAGAAGAGCAACCGTGACAACGTGATCCTGGATCTGGGCAGCAATGCCGAGGCCGTGATCTTCCGTGACGACATGCTGCCGCGCGAGACCTTCCGTCCGGGCGACCGTATTCGTGGTCTGCTCTATGCAGTGCGTCCGGAAGCCCGTGGCTCCCAGCTGTTCGTCAGCCGCTCCAGCCCTGACTTCCTCAAAGAGCTGTTCCGCATCGAAGTGCCGGAAATCGGCGAAGAGATGATCGAAATCATGGGCGCCGCCCGTGACCCGGGTTCCCGCGCCAAGATCGCGGTCAAGACCAACGATCGTCGTATCGACCCGATCGGTGCCTGTATCGGCATGCGTGGTGCCCGCGTACAAGCGGTCTCCGCCGAGCTGAGCGGTGAGCGCGCCGACATCGTGCTGTACGATGACAACCCGGCTCAATACGTGATCAATGCCATGGCGCCTGCCGATGTGGCCTCCATCATCGTCGATGAAGACAACCACACCATGGACATCGCCGTGGAAGCCGCCAACTTGGCCCAGGCCATCGGTCGCAACGGTCAGAACGTGCGTCTGGCCTCCCAGCTGACCGGTTGGGAGCTGAACGTCATGACCGTCGAGGACATGCGTGCCAAGCACCAGGCCGAGAACGATCGCATCTTGACCCTGTTCACCAGCGCCCTCGATATCGACGACGATTTCGCCAGTCTGCTGATGGAAGAAGGTTTCTCCACCCTGGAAGAAATTGCCTTCGTGCCCGTCAATGAGCTGCTGGCCATCGACGGTCTGGACGAAGACATGGTGGAAGAGCTGCGCAAGCGTGCGAAAGATGTACTGACCACCAAGGCCCTGGCCAAAGAAGAATCCTTTGAAGGTGTTGAGCCTTCCGAAGACCTGCTCAATCTGGCTGGCCTCAGCCGCGACATGGCCTATGCCCTGGCCGCCCGCGGTGTCGGTACCCTGGAAGATTTGGCAGAGCAAGGTATCGACGACCTTGCCGACATTGAAGAGCTGACCGCTGAGAAAGCCGGTGAGCTGATAATGGCTGCTCGCAATATCTGTTGGTTCGGAGAAGAGCAGTCTAGTTAAGATCAAACGGAGGAAAATGAATGGCAGAAGTATCAGTCAAACAACTTGCCACTGACATCGACACGCCGGTTGATCGTCTTCTCCAGCAGTTTGTCGATGCCGGTATCAGCAAGAGCAAGGCCGACGACCTGGTCAGCGAGTCTGAGAAACAGACTCTGCTGGCGCACCTGAAAAAACAGCATGGAGGTGACGAGAGCACCGCACCTGCCCGCATGACGTTGCAGCGCAAGACCAAGAGCACCATCAGTGTTCAGGGGACTGGCGGCAAGAACAAAGAAGTGCAGGTAGAAGTGCGCAAGACTCGCACCTATGTAAAACGCTCGGCGCTGGAAGATGAACAGCGTCAGGCGGAAGCCGAGGAAACAGCGCGTTTGGAAGCAGAAGAAAAAGCTCGTCACGAGGCCGACAATAAGGCCCGTCTCGACGCTGAAGAGAAGGCTCGCCGTGAGGCTGAGCAGGCTCGTCGTGAAGCTGAGGAAAAGGCGCGGATCGAGGCACAATCAAAGGCTCGACAGGCTCCACAGCCCGCCAAAGTAGCCGCTAGCACAGCTCAGCAAGAGGCAGAAAAGATGGCCAAGCGCGAAGCAGAAGAACTGAAGCGCCAACAAGAACAAACAGCCTTGACCAAGGCTGAAGAACTCGCCGCGAAGAAAGCCGAAGAGGCTCGCGTCATGGCGGAACAGAACGGTCCTCGCTGGGCCGAAGAAGAAGCCGCTCGCGCCAAAGAGAGCAGCGATTACCATCTGACCACCAACAAGCACGCGCAAGCGGCTGAAGATGAGTTGGATCGTAAGGAAGAGACCAGCCGTCGTACGGCTGCTGCCGCGAAGAGCAGCCCGAAGAAACCGGGTCGCCGTGAGGATGATAAGGACTCCCGCAACCCCCGTGCTCGCAAGGGCAAGCGCGGCAAGATGGCCACTCCGAACGCCATGAAGCACGGTTTCAACAAACCGGCTGCCGTGGTGAACCGTGACGTGGTGATCGGCGAGACCATTACCGTGGCCGAGCTGGCCAACAAGATGGCCGTCAAGGGCGTCGAAGTCATCAAGGTGATGATGAAGATGGGTGCCATGGCCACCATCAACCAGGTGATCGATCAGGAAACTGCTCAGCTGGTCGCCGAGGAGATGGGCCACAAGGTGTTGCTGCGTCGTGAGAACGAGCTGGAAGAGGCGGTACTGTCCGATCGTGACGAGACCTCCGAAGCCAAGCCGCGCGCTCCGGTCGTGACCATCATGGGTCACGTCGACCACGGCAAGACCTCGCTGCTGGATTACATCCGTAAGGCCAAGGTTGCCGCAGGCGAAGCCGGTGGCATCACCCAGCACATCGGTGCCTACCACGTCGAAACCGACAGTGGCATGATCACCTTCCTGGATACCCCGGGTCACGCGGCCTTTACCTCCATGCGTGCTCGTGGTGCCAAGTCGACCGATATCGTGGTACTGGTCGTGGCTGCCGATGACGGCGTCATGCCGCAGACCATCGAAGCCATCCAGCACGCCAAGGCGGCAGAAGTGCCCATCGTGGTTGCGGTCAACAAGATCGACAAGCCTGAAGCGGATCCGGATCGCGTCAAGACCGAGCTGGCCCGTTACAACGTCATGTCCGAAGACTGGGGTGGCGATAGCCAGTTCGTACACGTCTCCGCCAAGTCTGGCGAAGGCATCGACGATCTGCTGGAAGCCATCCTGATCCAGTCCGAAGTACTGGAGCTGAAATCGGTTGTCGATGGCATGGCCAGCGGCGTCGTGATCGAGTCCTTCCTGGACAAGGGTCGTGGTCCTGTTGCTACCGTGCTGGTACAAGAAGGTACCCTGCGCCAGGGCGACATCGTGCTCTGTGGTCTGGAATACGGTCGTATTCGAGCCATGCGTGACGAACTGGGTCGCGAGATCAAGGAAGCGGGCCCGTCCCTGCCGGTCGAAATCCTGGGTCTGTCCGGGGTGCCGTCTGCCGGTGACGAAGCTACCGTCGTACGTGACGAGAAGAAGGCCCGTGAAGTGGCTCTCTATCGTCAAGGCAAGTTCCGCGACGTCAAGCTGGCTCGCCAGCAGAAGGCCAAGCTGGAAAACATGTTCGCCAACATGACCGAGGGCGAAGTGTCCGAAGTGAACGTGGTGATCAAGGCCGACGTACAGGGTTCAGTGCAAGCCATCTGCGATGCGCTGGTGCAGCTCTCTACCGACGAAGTCAAGGTCAAGATCGTGGGCTCCGGCGTCGGTGGCATCACCGAAACCGACGCTACCCTGGCGGCTGCCTCCAGCGCCATCCTGGTGGGCTTCAACGTCCGTGCCGACGCTTCTGCGCGCAAGGTCATCGAATCCGAGAGCCTGGATCTGCGTTACTACTCCGTCATCTATGATCTGATCGACGAAGTGAAGCAGGCCATGAGCGGCAAGCTGGCTCCTGAGTATCGTCAGGAGATCATCGGTCTGGCTGAAGTGCGTAGCGTCTTCAAGTCACCGAAGTTCGGCGCCGTTGCCGGCTGTATGGTTACCGAAGGTGTGGTCAAGCGTTCCAACCGTATCCGTGTTCTGCGTGAAAACGTGGTCATCTATGAAGGCGAGCTGGAATCCCTGCGCCGCTTCAAGGATGACGTCAACGAAGTCCGCAACGGTTACGAGTGTGGTATCGCGGTCAAGAACTACAACGACGTACGCGAAGGCGACCAGATCGAAGTTTACGAGACTGTTGTCATTCAACGGACTCTGTAAGCCGGGCATTAGACAAAATAGGGGGCTGCGGCCCCCTTTTATCGCAGGATAGAAATATGGCCAGAGAATTCAGCCGGACCAGCAGGGTCGGCCAGCAGATCCAGCGCGAAATCGCACTGATCTTGCAGCGTGAGGTGAAAGACCCGCGCATCGGCATGGTAACCGTCTCGGACGTGGAAGTGTCCAAGGACCTTAACTACGCCAAGATATACGTCACCTTCTTGCAGCTGGATATCGATGCCGAGCGTATCGCGGAAGGGCTCAAGGGCCTGACCGAAGCCGCCGGTTACATCCGTAGCCTGCTCGGCAGCGCCATGCGCCTGCGGGTGGTGCCTGAGCTGCGTTTCTACTACGACCAGACGCTGGTCGAGGGGATGCGCATCTCCAACCTGGTGTCCAACACAGTGCGTGACGACAAGCGTCGCATGGCCGAAGCCGGCCGTGAGGAAGATGAAGCCGCACCGGATGATACAGAGGATAAAGCCTGAGATGTCTCGTAGACGCCGTTTCAAGGGTCGTGACGTACACGGCATCCTGCTGCTGGACAAGCCGACCGGTCTGACCTCCAACGATGTGTTGCAGAAGGTCAAGCGTATCTACAACGCCGCCAAGGCCGGTCACACCGGTGCCCTGGATCCGCTGGCGACCGGCATGCTGCCGATCTGCCTTGGCGAGGCCACCAAGTTCTCCCAGTATCTGCTGGAGGCGGACAAGCGCTATGAGGTGACCGCCAAGCTGGGCGAGCGCACCAACACCAGCGACTCCGACGGTGAGGTGGTCTCCACCCGGCCGGTGAACGTGGCTCTGGGCACCCTGATCGAGTCGCTGGACCAGTTCCGCGGCCCTATCATGCAGGTGCCGTCCATGTACTCCGCCCTCAAGCACAACGGTCGCCCGCTCTACGAGTATGCCCGTGAAGGCATCGAGATCGAGCGGGAAGCCCGTCCCATCACTGTGTTCGAGCTCAAACTGCTGAGTTTCGAAGGGGATGAGGTGCGGCTGGAGGTGCATTGCAGCAAGGGTACCTACATCCGCTCCCTGGTGGACGATCTGGGGGAGGTATTGGGCTGTGGCGCCCACGTCACCCAGCTGCGCCGCACCCAGGTAGCGAACTATCCCTATGAGCGGATGCTGACTCTGGATCAGCTCGAGTGCATCTTCGAGCAGGCCAAGGCCGAGAGCATTCCGCCGCGCGAGCAGCTCGATCCCCTGCTGCTGCCGATGGATACCGCCGTGGCGGCCCTGCCCGAGGTGAACATGCTGGCGGCGGTGGCCGCCTATGTGAACCAGGGTCAGGCCGTGCAGGTGGCCGGTGCCCCGCAAGGCGGCCAGGTTCGCATGACGGTCGGTCCTGAGCGCGAGTTCATCGGCGTCGGCGAGATCGACGACGAAGGCCGGGTCGCCCCCAAGCGACTGGTGCGCTATCACGACGAACAAGACGAGGAGTGATCCTCAGGCGGTATCGGGGCGCCTTGCCCATCGCATATCTTTCTCGTTGCGAAAGGGGGCGGGTGCGATTATGATACCGCCCTCATTTCACGGCTGAATTAGAGATTGGCTGTGAACCTTTAAACACTCTACTGGAGTAATACCATGTCTCTAAATGCTGAGATCAAAGCTTCCATCGTTGCTGACAACGCTCGTTGCGCCAACGACACTGGCTCCCCCGAAGTGCAGGTTGCCCTGCTGACTGCCCAGATCAACCATCTGCAAGGTCACTTCAAAGAGCACGCCAAGGATCACCACGGTCGTCGTGGTCTGCTGCGCATGGTTTCCCAGCGTCGCAAACTGCTGGACTACCTGAAGCGTAAAGACGTTCAGCGTTACGCTGCTCTGATCGCCAAGCTGGGTCTGCGTCGTTAATCGACCATCAGATTTCGCGAAAAAGGGGAACCGCAAGGTTCCCCTTTTTTATTGCGTATGTCCCGTCCTGAATATGGTTTACACCTTTCCCCCCAATAAATGGAGAACCCGATGGGACAAGGTGTGAAACGGACACAACGCGATTACTCGCTGACTTTTAAACTAGCGCTGGTCGAGCAGATTGA
>NZ_JAKZFK010000029.1:0-56332 GCF_022549315.1 Aeromonas sp. MR16
CGGGTGGCCTGATCGTTGCTATCAGGCCACTCCAAATCTCGGCCCCTCGGTCGTGGTCTGTGCCACCAGCCTGTTTGTGCTCAGTCAGTTCAAGAAAGCCTGAATCTCGGGTGGCCTGATCGTTGCTGTCAGGCCACTCCCAATCTCGGCCCCCCGGTCGTGGTCTGTGCCACCAGCCTGTTTGTGCTCAGTCAGTTCAAGAAAGCCTGAATCTCGGGTGGCCTGATCGTTGCTATCAGGCCACTCCCAATCTCGGCCCCCCGGTCGTGGTCTGCGCCACCAGCCTGTTTGTGCTCAGTCAGTTCAAGAAAGCCTGAATCTCGGGTGGCCTGATCGTTGCTATCAGGCCACTCCCAATCTCGGCCCCTCGGTCGTGGTCTGTGCCACCAGCCTGTTTGTGCTCAGTCAGTTCAAGAAAGCCTGAATCTCGGGTGGCCTGATCGTTGCTATCAGGCCACTCCCAATCTCGGCCCCTCGGTCGTGGTCTGTGCCACCAGCCGGTTTGTGCTAAATCAGTTCAAGCGAGCATAGAAGGCACGAGGCCGGACAGCGACAATGACCACCGCCATTCCGTCCCATGGCAAAAACCTTCAACAAAACCTGCCTTAGCAGTCAATTACAGTAGTTTAATCTCAACAAAGCAGGACAAACCACCGCTCAAGGTTGACTCATGCTCTGCCGCGTCTCCATCATCAGCCATTGCCGCAACCGGCTGATGGCGGGCTCGTGAGCCCGCGCGCGCTTACAGGTGAAATAGAAGGCATCCCCTGTCACCAGCTGGTGCACCGGCAGCGCCACCAGCTGGGGATCGTCCGGCCGCAGCATGTAATCGTTCACGAACGCCACCCCCTGATCCCAGGCCGCCGCCTCCATCGCCAGCAGCACGTGGCTGAAGTGGTGCATGCGCGCCTCATCCGGGATGACCAGATCACCCGCCTTGGCCCAGCGCTGCCAATCCTCCCCTCGCGCCTTGTAGATGGACTGCACCGACAACAGCGGCAACTGCCAGATGGCCTGGGGCCACTTCCCTTCGACCTGTTGCAGCAGGCGCCGACTGCAGACCGGGAACAGCCGCTCCCGATAGATGAGATCGTGGCTGTAACCGCGCCCGTGAGGGGAGACGGTGATGAAGCAGTCCGCCACCCGATCGGACAGTTCAGGATCTTCCGCCACCATCTCCAGGCTGAGATCCAGCTCGGGGTAGAGCTGGCGCAGGCCCGCCAGGCGCGGGATCAGCCACTTGACCGCAAAGGAGCTGTAGACCGCGAGCCGCAGCCGCATCTCGCCGCCGCCGCGCAACTGCTCGCTGCTCTGGGCAATCTGGCCGAGCCCCGCCGAGATACCCTCGAAGTAGAGCTCCCCCTGCTGGGTCAGTGACAACAGCCGACCCTGGCGCAGCAGCAACCGCTCCCCGAGAAAATCCTCAAGCAGCCGGATCTGGTGGCTGACCGCGCTCTGGCTGACGTTCAGTTCCAGCGCCGCACGGGAGAAGCTGAGCAGACGGGCGACCGCCTCGAAGTATTGAACGGCGCGCAGGGGGGGCAGTTTCATTATCCAAAATTCTCATGGATGGTGATTTTTTATCATTTTACTGGATAACAAGAGGAGGGCTACCCTTCCCTCATCTGAAGCGGGAGGTGGTATGAATGCAGTCGGGATCGGCATCCTTTATCTGGTGCTTGGCAACATGGTGGCGGTCTTTTCCGATGCGCTGGTCAAGGTGCTGGATCCGAGCCAGCCGGTGTTCCAGTTCGTGTTCTTCCGCCAGCTCTCCGCCGCCCTCTTGCTGACCCCCTGGCTGCTCTGGTCCTGGCGTCGCCATCCGCCGGTAGCGCTCAAGTGGCACCTGCTGCGTGCCCACATCTGGGCCATCGGTGTCTGCCTGATGGTGGTCGCCCTCACCCGCCTGCCGCTCGCCACCGCCAACGCCCTGTTTTATGCGGCGCCGTTGCTGATGGTGCCGCTCGCGGTCTGGCTAGCGGGAGAGGCGCTGTCGCGTCAGAAGGTGTTGACGGCGCTGCTCGGCTTCATCGGGGTGCTGATCGTGTTGCGACCGACCGAGGTGAACTGGGCGGCCCTGGCCGCGCTCGGGGTCGCGCTTTCCATGGCGGTCAACAACCTGCTGATCAAGCGGATCCCGCTCAAGCAGCCCATCGCCCAGACCCTGTTCTTCACCAACGTGCTGAGCATGCCCATCATACTGGCGCTGGCCTGGTGGGAAGGGGGGGATTGGCAGTGGCAGATGTGGTGGCCCGCGTTCGGCTCCTCGGCGCTGATCATGGTCTACGCCGGACTCTGCGTGGTGGCCTATCGCAAGGCGGAGGCGAGCAAGATCGCCTCGGCGGAGTACACCGGCCTGTTGATGGCAGTCGCCATCGGGGTCTGGTTGTTCGACGAGCAACCGGGACTGCCGCTGCTGCTGGGGTGCCTGTGCATAGTGCTGCCCCTCGTCGTCATGGCCCGTGGCAAACCAAAACCGGTCGCCGAGCCCGCGACCTGAGTCCGGTAATGAGAGGGTCACCCCAGCAGTGGGGTGACCCTCTGTCTAAGGTGCGGGATGACATCCTGCTCGAACCAGGGATTCTTCTTGAGCCAGAAGGTGTTGCGCGGCGAGGGATGGGGCAGCGGCAACCAGGCGGGGCCATAGTCGGCCCAGTTTCTGACCGTCTCGGTGAGCGTGCCTTTAGCTGCTCGGCCCAGATAATGGTGCTGGGCATATTGGCCGATCAGCAGGGTCAGCTCGATATGGGGCAGCAGCATCAGCACCTTGTCGTGCCAGGTCGGCGCGCACTCGGGGCGCGGCGGCAGATCCCCCGACTTGCCCCGGCCCGGATAGCAAAGCCCCATCGGCATGATGGCGATGCGGGACTCGTCGTAGAAGGTCTCCTTGTCCACCCCGAGCCAGTGACGCAACCGATCGCCGGAAGGGTCGTCCCAGGGGATGCCGCTGGCATGGACCCGGGTGCCCGGCGCCTGACCGATGATCAGCAGGCGAGCACGCTCGCTGCCGCGGATCACCGGCCTGGGCCCCAGCGGCAGGTGGGCCTCGCATAACCGGCAGGCCCGGATCTGTTCAAACAAGCTATCGAGTCGGTTCATGGTGGCCATGGTAACAGAGTTTCCGGCAGGATCCCGCTTGTGGAACCGGCGGCAGATACTTATCATGCCGCCACATTTGTTTAATTTAATAAACGGAATGGGATGAAAAATTGGCTGGGCACCGGCAGTGCGGCCCTCTCCTTCGTGCTCTGGGGTCTGCTACCCCTCTACTACCAGTTCATGCCCGAGGTGAACATGTGGGAGCTGCTCTCCCACCGGGTGCTCTGGTCGGTCGTCCTGCTCGGCGGGATCTTCCTGCTACTCGGTGTATCCGTGCCTTGGGCGCGTCTGCGCGCCGAGCCGCACCAGCTCGGCCTCATCCTGCTGGCGGGCCCCGTCATGTCCATCAGCTGGTGCATGTTCACCTGGTGCCTGACCACGGGCCAGGTGCTGGCCACCAGCCTCGCCTTCTTCATGACGCCGCTGTTCAACATCGTGTTCGCCGTCCTCTTCCTGAAAGAACGGCTGACTCCGCAGAAACGCCTGGCGGTCGCCCTGGCGCTGACAGGGCTGGCCTACATGCTGTTCTCCTATGGCGAGCTGCCCTGGTTCTCCCTCATCATGGGGGCCAACTTCGCCTTCTACGGCCTCATCAAGAAGAAGGTGCGCTACGACGCCGGGGTCAGCCTCTACCTCGAGTCTCTGGTTCAGCTCCCAGTTGCATTGCTCGTCCTCGGCTATCTCAGCGTCCAGGGCACCAGCCTGTTTATGGCCGGAGACTGGAGCGATCGCCTGCTGCTGATGGGCAGCGCCCCCGCCACCCTGCTGCCGGTGGGTCTGTTCTGCTACGCGGTGGCACGCACCCGCATGAGCACCGTAGGGCTGCTGCAATATATCGAGCCCAGCCTCGCCTTCCTGCTCGCCATCTTCTGGTTCGGCGAGACGCCGGATCCGGTCAAATCGGTGGGCTTCGCCTTCGTCTGGGCCGGCCTGCTGGTAAGCCTGCTGCCCCTGCATCTGCTCAGGCGCCGCCGGCTCGAATGGCGCAAGACATGAGCATGGCCACCGTGGCCGATACGCCGCCTTCCCGCTGGTTTATCTATCTGGTGCGCACCGGGGCGAACTCGCTCTACGCGGGTATCAGCACGGATCCGGAGCGTCGTCTGCGTCAGCACCAGAGCGGCAAGGGGGCCCGTGCCCTGCGGGGCAAGGGGCCGCTGACCCTGGTGTGGCGGCAGCAGGTCGAAGACAAGAGCCATGCCCTTCGCCTCGAATATCGGCTCAAGCAGCAGAGCAAGGCCTTCAAGGAGCGACTGGTGCAAGACCCTTCCCTGTGGGATGAGTGGAGTCGACCTTGGCTGGCAGGCATCGAAGCCGAGGCCACCACCGACCCGACGCCATAAAAAAAGCCACCGCGAACGGTGGCCGGGGAAAAGCCAGGGAGGCTTAACGGTAGGTATTTGACTGCTTGCGCCTGTTGCTGATGAACCAGCACACCAGCAGCAGCCCCAACAACCAGGGCGCCAGCTTGATGATGAGGGCAACCATGCCGGCCAGGGCGCCAAACAGCACGAAGACCCCGCTCACCAGCAACATGGCCAGCACGGTAAAACCGGTCAGCGCCATGGTCACCAGCACTAGCATCAAGACGATAAATTCCAGCATGGTTTGCTCCTCACGCATCTCACTTGCCGGCGGAAAGACACGGGGTCAATCCAGCCAGCGCTTCAATTCACGACGGGGTGGCATGGCGAGCACCGCCAACAGATAGATGGCCAGGGCCAGGGGCGGCATCAGGATCAGGGCGAGCAAGGCCACCACCCGCACCGTCACCCTGGAGATACCCAACCCCTTGGCAAGGCCGGCGCAGACCCCGGTCAGCTTGCGATGGGCCAGGTCTTTCGGCCAGGGGGTCATGATTACACCTCGACCTTCTGACCCTTCAGTCGGGCCAGTTCGCGCTCGATTTCGTCATTGAGCTCCAGCTCGCGGAACTGCGCCTCCAGGGAGGGATTCTGCCCCAGAGTCGCCGCCTCCAGCTGGGCTTCCAGCTGATCCACCCGGCCCTGAAAGCCGTCGAAACGGGCCATCAGCTCGTGCATGCGCTGGTTGTCGACCTGGGCACGGGCCCGGATCCGGCTGTGGGCCGTCTGCTCGCGCAGGGTCAGCAGCTTCTGCTTCTCCCGCGCCTCGGTCAGCTTGGCGGCCAGCCGTTCGCTGTCGGCGGTCAGCTGGGCCAGCACCTCGGCCACCCGGGCCTTGTCCTGCTCCAGCTGCTCGCATTTCTTGACCTCCGTCAGCTTCTCGGTGAGGGCGGCACGTGCCAAGTCTTCACGGCCCTTCTGGATGGCGAGCTCGGCCTTGGCCGCCCACTCCAGGATCTGGTGGCGCAGCGCCTGTTGATGGCGCTCCAGTTGCTTCTGCTCGGCGATGACGCGGGCGGCCTGGGTTCTCATCTCGACCTGCACCTGCTCCATCTCCTCGATCATCAGCCGCAGCATCTTCTCCGGATCCTCACTCTTGTCGAGCAGGCTGTGCAGGTTGGCATTGATCACGTCGGTCAGGCGGCTAAATAGGCTCATGGTCTGGCTCCTCGTTGATGGGATGTCACTCTCTTCCCATACCATTACAAGAGCCGTGCCAAGATAATTTATCGTTGTGTTACAACTAGATGGGGATGTATGGCAGAAATTCAACAAGCATGAAGTGGTGAAAAAAACCAACAAGATGGTGATTCTCACCAATAAAAAAGGGAGCCGACGGCTCCCTCAATCATTCAGCGGATCCTGGCTCAGGCGGCCGGCCCATGACCCAGCTGGCTGTCCAGCTCGGCCAGCTTGGCCTCCATCTGGGTGCGGCAGTTGTCGGAGAGTTCGCGGATGCCGGCGGCACCGTGCTCCTTGCTGCACATAGGCGGCAGCATCTCCAGCAGCACCTCGCCGTTGTCCCAGCGGTTCAGGTCGACCTGACCGAAGTAGCTGGAGCAGACGATGGGCACCACGGGCACCTCGGCCTGCACTGCGGTATGGAAGGCGCCAGCCTTGAACGGCAGCAGGCCACGGCCCTGGGAACGGGTCCCTTCCGGGAACATCCAGATGGAGGTGCCATGGTGCTTGATGCGATCCACCACCTGGCCTATGGTGCCGATGGCGCGGGAACGGTTGGATCTGTCGATCAGCACGTTGCCGGAAAGCCAGAAGATCAGGCCGAAGAACGGCAGCCACAGCAGGCTCTTCTTGCCCACCGCCACCACGCCGGGGCGCACGGCGCCAGTCACGGTGAAGATGTCGAAGTTGCTCTGGTGATTGCAGACATAGACAGCTGGGCCGACCGACTTGACCTCGTCCGGGATGATCACCCTGACCTTGAGCCCGATCAGCGGGCAGACGGCATGGTACATGCGGGCAAACACATAGACGTTGTTGGGGTGGCGCGGGCGCACCAGACAGAGCAACAGACCAAACACGAACCAGAAGACGAGCAGCAGGGTTAGCAGCAGCACACGGGCAAGTTTGAGCATCGAACACCTCGGAATTTGACTCGGCGCAGTATACTGGTCCCCCTTTTAGCGAACAAGCGTTCGCCAAACAGAACCGACCATCCCCGGCACCACTTGGGGCACACTCAGCCTTCCCCCCGACTTGCCCCACCCGCCAATGGCCGTTAGGATGTGGCCATCTTGATGAACGGGGCGAGCATGATCCACCAACAACGCATGGCGAAACGACTCCTGCTGCTGGTCTGCCTGTTGCTGCTCAATTGTGCGGCCCAGCCGCTGGCCCGGCTGGCCATGCTCGATCAGGCCCTCAGCTGCCAGGCGCTCCCCCAGCCAGGGGCTGCCGACCATCAGGATAGCGCCAAGTCCAGCAGCCCGCAGCCGAGCAGTTGCCAGCTCAACGGCAAGTGGCTGAGCGCCGCCAGCCTGCTCTGCGTCGAGCAACTGTTCTTCGCGGTCGCACTGGTCATTGCCCTGTTGGCGCCACTCTGGCGCTATACGCCCCCCTTGCCTCCCCCGAGAGTCATCTCGCCGCCCGAGCGGCGTCTTCATCTCACCCTCTGCGTCTGGCGGGAATGAGTTCAGCGGTTTCTGTCATTTACCGTCATTCATTTTTTGCGAGACAACAAGATGTCAAATCTCTTCAAGGCAACCCTGCTACTGGGCTGCTTGCTGTGGCAATCCATCGGCTTGGCCAGCGACACGGGCTGGCTCACCAGCCCCCAGAACGATCACGCCAAGGTGCGGCTGCAGGCCGATCGCAGCGACCCCGATCAGACCCGGATCCTGCTCGACATAGCCCTGGAATCGGGCTGGAAAACCTACTGGCACAGCCCGGGTGAGGGGGGCATAGCACCCCAGATCTTGTGGGATAAACCCGTCGCAGATTTCCAGTGGCACTGGCCCGTGCCCCGCCACTTCGAGGTGGCCGGGCTCAGCACCCAGGGCTACCAACAGAGCGTCAGCTTTCCCCTCAGTCTGCGCCATCCGGCCGATGAGCCACTCAAGGGCACACTGCGCCTCTCCACCTGCAGCAACGTCTGCATCCTGACCGATTATCCCTTCACGCTCGATGCGGGTGGCGCCGTGGCGGCGGGCTTCGACTTCGCCTGGGCCAAGGCCATGAGCGCCCTGCCCCAGTCCCTGCCGGCCGACATCGACATCCAGCTCGGCTATCAACACAACCAGTTGCAGCTCTTGGCGGAACGGGCCGGCGGCTGGCAGGCCCCGGCCCTCTTCATCGATGGGCTGGAAGGGGCCGAGTTTGGCAAACCCGAGGTCGAGGTACAGGGCAATCGCCTGATCGCCCGGGTCCCCGTCAGCGACGGCTGGCAGGGGGATGCGCCGGATCTGCGCGGCAAGACCCTGGGCCTGCTGCTCACCAGCGGGGAACAGGCCTGGCAGACCGAGGCTAGCATAACGGCGGCCCTGGCCCTGCCCGAGCAGCACGAGTCGCTGCTCTGGCTGCTGGGGGCCGCGCTGCTCGGCGGTCTCATCCTCAATCTGATGCCCTGCGTGCTGCCGGTGCTGGCGCTCAAGCTCGGCTCGGTGCTGCAACAGCAAGACAGGCGACAGGCCGAGGTGCGCAAGCAGTTCCTCGCCGCCAGCGCCGGCATCCTCGCCTGCTTCTGGGTGCTGGCCGCCATGAGCAGCCTGCTGCGCGCCACCCAGGGCGCGGTCGGCTGGGGTATCCAGTTTCAGAGCGCCGGCTTCATCGGCTTCATGGTGCTGGTGACGGCGCTGTTTTGCGCCAACCTGCTGGGCTTATTCGAGATCCGCCTGCCGAGCAGTCTCAGCACCCGGCTCGCCACCAGCGGTGGCAATGGCCTGGGGGGCCACTTCCTGCAGGGCAGCTTTGCCACCCTGCTGGCGACCCCCTGCTCCGCCCCCTTCCTCGGCACCGCGGTTGCCTTCGCGCTGGTGGCGCCGCTCGGGGAGCTGTGGCTCATCTTCACCGCGCTTGGGCTTGGCATGAGCCTGCCCTGGCTGCTGGTGGCGGCCCTGCCGCGTCTGGCGCTCTTGCTGCCGAAACCGGGCCGCTGGATGGGGCGGCTGCGCATCCTGCTTGGCCTGATGATGCTGGGCTCCAGCCTCTGGCTGGTCAGTCTGCTCGGCAACCATCTGGGCACCCTCGCCACCCGCTGGCTGATGGCGGGCCTGCTGCTGGCGCTGCTGGTCGGCATCATCTGGCGTTATGGCATCCGCGGCTTCACGCTGGCGCTCTCCCTCTCGGCCCTGATCGGCGGCGCCCTGCTGTTGGGGGGGGCCTTCACCGTCCAGGGCTCGGCCAGCGTCGATCGGGTGACCTGGCAGCCCCTGTCCGAACAGGCTATCACTCAGGCATTGGCGCAGAACAAGCGGGTCTTCGTGGATGTCACCGCCGACTGGTGCGTGACCTGCAAGGCCAACAAATACAACGTCTTGCTGCGTGATGAGGTGCAAGAGGCCCTCTCGGCCCCAGACCTGGTGGCCCTGCGCGGCGACTGGAGCAGGCCGAGCGACGCCATCGCCGCCTTCCTGCGCAAGCGGGGGGCCGCCGCCGTGCCCTTCAACCAGATCTACGGTCCCGGTTTACCGCAGGGAGAGACCCTCTCCCCCCTGCTGGACAAGGCCGACCTGCTCATCGTCTTGAAACAGGCCGGCCTCGCGCCGGACAACAACAGCTTCCAAGGAGAACAACCATGAACCTGCGTACCCTGACCCTGATCGCCTCTTTCTCTGCCGCGCTGCTGGCCCCGGCCCTGCACGCCGCCCCCTTCACCCCGGAGCAGGAGGCGCGCATCAAGGAGCTCATTCGCGAGACGTTGGTACAGAATCCGAAGATCCTCGACGAGGCGGCCGAATCCTGGGAGAAGCAGAACACCGCCGCCCAGGAGGCCCAGCTCGGCAACTTCATCAAGGGCAATCAGGATGTGCTGTTCAACAGCGCCACCAGCCCGCGCCTCGGTGCCAAGAATCCCAAGCTGACCCTGGTGCTGTTTACCGACTACAACTGCCCCTACTGCAAGCAGTTCGATCCCCAGATAGCCAAGCTGCTCAAGGCTTATCCGAACGATCTGGGGCTGGTGATCAAGCTGCTGCCGTTCAAGGGCCAGACCTCCGCCAAGGCGGCCCAGTACAGTCTGACCCTGTGGCAACAGGATCCGGCCCGCTTCCTCCCCCTGCACGACAAGCTGATGAGCAAGCAGGGCATGCTGACCGAGACGGACATCAACAAGGCGTTGGCGGCCACCGACAACCTGACCCTCAAGCCCGATGCCAAGGCCACCGAGGAGCTGCGCAACAGCCTTCGCATCGGCACACTCCTGGGCGTGCAGGGCACACCGGCGACCCTGATCGGCAACCAGCTGGTGCCGGGCGCCCTCCCGTACGAAGAACTGGAACAGCTGGTGAAGACCGAGCTGGCCAAGCGGAGCTAAGCCATGGCGGAAGATGCGGTAGCAAAGGCGCCCCGCTGGCGACGCTGGGGCAAGGAGGCGCTCTGGCTGCTGTTGATGGCGCTGGTCGTCTCCACCCTGCTGGATCTGTGGCGCGGCCCGACCCTGCCGGACGGGGCCATGGAGGCCCCCTTCACCCTGCAAGATGGCACCCATACCAGCCTCGCCGCCCTGAGTCAGGGCAAGCCGCTGCTGGTCTACTACTGGGCCAGCTGGTGCGGGGTCTGCCGCTTCACCACCCCGATGGTGGAGCAACTGTGGCAGGAGGGTGAGAACGTGCTGACGGTGGCCCTGCGCTCCGGCAGCGACGCCCAACTGCAGCAGGGCATGAGCAAGAAGGGCTTGAGCTTTCCCACCCACAACGATGAGCAGGGCAACCTCGCCGCCCAATGGCAGGTGGGAGTGACCCCGACCTTCCTCATCATCGAGGATGGCAAGCTGGTGAGCAGCACCACCGGCTGGAGCAGCCGCTGGGGTCTGAAGCTGCGACTGTTGTGGGCCCGTTGGTAACGACGGCGAAAACCCGAAATGACCAGAGCCCGGTAGCGACACCGGGCTCTTTTTTATGGCATGGCACGCACAGCTCAGGCGCAACCTATTGAGTCGATTCCATCACCCGCTTGTCGAGATGGGCTTTGATGTCGGCCCGCTCCGTCTCGCCGATCACCCCGTCCCCGTTCTTGTCCAGGCGAGAGAAGATGATCTCCTGGCGCTCCATGAACTGCGCCTTGGTGGTGTTACCTTTCGGCTTCAGGCCCTTCATCCGCTCCGGCACGGGCTTGCCCGCCTGCTTCATCAAGGCTTCCATCTTGGTCAGGGCGGCCTCTTTCTCGGCAACCGAGAGCACGCCGTCCCCATTGTGATCCTGCAGGGCGAAGCGCTGCTCGGCGCGCGTCATGAACTGCGTCTTGGTGATGTCCCCCATCATGGGCGTGGCGGGCAACGAATCGACCGCGAAGGTGAAACCGCTGAAGAGCGCGAGGGAGAGAAGACAAGGTTTGAACATGGCGATGATTCCTTATGCTGACCCGGCCTTGCCGGCCCTGGTGATCTGGCGTGAGCCTGGTACCTGAGCCAGCACCCGCCCCTGCCGCCGGGGAGTGGGTGGAGAACAGGCCGCCACCTCGCCCCTACTGCCATTGTAGCCCCCCGGCCGGGAGCCAACCCCACCCCGATCCTGGCCATATCGCTTCCTATTCATGGCGGTGGCGCCTTGTTTCCGTTAAAATGACGGGTTTTTACCGTGCCTGGTTCCCCAAGCCCCATCAGGCGCCAGCATTGTGACTCTGATGATGCAGGATCTGTCATGAACAACTACTTTCGGGTGCTGGGCGTCAAGTCCAACGCCAGCGAAAACGACATCAAGAAAGCCTATCGACGGCTCTCGAACCAGTACCACCCCGACAAGCTGCACGGGGCGAGCGAAGAAGAGAAAGAGCAGGCCGCTGCCTTGCTGCATCAGGTGAAGAAGGCCTACGAGGTCCTCTCCGATCCCAAGGCACGCGCCGCTTTTATCAAAGATTTCAACAATATCATCGTGACCGATCCCGCTGCTGCCATGCAGGAGATGTGGGACCAATTCTACCCCTGAGGGTGCTATGCAAAAAAAATGGGATCAGGCGCGGCTCAAGGCGCTACAGAGTGATGCTGGCGAGAACATCGAATCCTACCGGGATCAGGACCAGCCCAAGGCGCTGGAGCAGTTCACCGGCAAGATGAAGGCCCTGCTGCTGGCGGATATCAGCATGCTGGAATTCATGCCCGAATACCTGCCGCTGGCGCTCTATGGCCGGGTGCAATTCCCCCCCAAGGCCAAGCTGGCCTGGGCCAAGTGGCTCGGCAGCAACGTGCAGCCCGACTGGGACGAGTTCAAGGTGTCGGTGGCGTTCAACAACGCAGACCTGCCCCTGGTCAAGGCGGTGCGGGCCCAGAGCGAGGAGCAGCTCATCGAAGCCTGCGCCGTGGTCTATCTGCTGGACAACCCCCTGCCTCGCGGCGGCCGCCATATGGATGACGACTACGAGCTGCGCGACGAGGATGAGGATGACGGGGAAGATGCCGACGCCGACTATCACGGTGGAGACGGTGAAGAAGACGATCAGGACATGTACGACGAAGTACGTTTCTAATTGGGGCCCGCAGTGGATAAGAGCATGAGCAACAGTCTGATAGAAATTACCGCCATCGAGATCAAAGAGCTGGCCGTGATCGAGCCGAAGCAGGCGAGCGAGAAGTTCGAGCTGATCGCCAAGACCATGTCCGACGAACAGTTGGCCGAAGTCATTGAAAACATTGATATCGTCACCCTGACCCAGATCAATGGCCAACACGACATCTCCTTCCCGTCCATCATCTCCGAGCTGATGACCCCGGAGCGGATCCGCGACATCGTCTGCCAGCAGCCCCTCTACTGGGAAGAGGCCATCAAGAACAACGCCGATGAGTTGCAGCAGCACACCTTCGACTTCCTCAACTACCTGATCCGCACCCAGGACAACGAAGCCAAGCAGCGCGAGATCCTGGAATGCATCGCCGAAGATCCGGCCGGCCTCTTCTACCTCGCCATCCCCTTCATCGAGTTCTATCGTGGCGATCGCTACGAGGACGACGAAGGCTATGGCGACGTGCTGCACGCCGAGGAGGAAGATCTCGAGGAGTCCCTGCGCTACAGCGAGCGCCAGCAGGCCGAGGGCACCCACGACTACTCCCTGGATGACCCCAGAAGCCTGCTGATGCTGATCCGCGAGCAGGCCCCCGAGGTGGAGAAAGCCATCAAGTCCCTGTTGCGGAGCGAAACCTCCTCCTGGGATGGCATCATCAACAAGTTCGCCGCCGAACTGGTGATGCAGGCCAAGGAGAAGAACAAGGTCGAGGAAGACGAGTACGGCGACGTCGACGACATGTTCAGCTTCCTGGATTGAGGTAGATAACCATGCAACTAGTCATCCGCGAGGCCAACGAGGGTCCCTTCCTCAGCCAGGTGCTGCGCTTCGGTCGTGACAACGAGCGCCTGAGCCCCCAGCAACTTGCCGCCATCAAGGGCAAGGCGGTGCTGATGAGCCTGAAGTTTGCCGACAAGTACTACAACAAGTACAAGATGCACCTGCTGGAACAGGCCGCCCACGACGTGATCGGGGTGGTGAGCCTGGGGCTGCAGGAGCTCTCCCAGCGGGATACCGCCAAGGCGCTGGCGCTGTTGCAGGCGCCGGAAGGCCCCATCAAGCCGTTCCAGAAGGGCTGGTCCATGCTCATCTCCGTCAGCCCCAAGCAGACCGGCAACAGCCTCTATGGGGACGTGGATGCACGGCTCCTGGACAAGATCTCGAGCCCACCGGACGTGGAGGAGTGGCAAGGCTGGCAGGAGTATGAAAAAGCGCTGGCCGAGCACAACAAGACCCGGCTGATGGGGCTGCTGGACAGCCACTTCTTCGCCTATGACAATGACCACCCCACCATGGAGGACAAGCTGGCGGAGGCCCTGCTCTATCGCCTGCTCTGCGGTGAAGGTGACGGGGCGGCGAAGATAAAGGTGAAACAGGATCTCAAACGCCGGCTTTCACGGGATATCGCGCTAAAAGATGAGTGGTACAGCAAAGATTATATCGCCGCTCAACTCGAACGCCTGCTCGCCGAGCTGCCCCTCGACATGGCCGCCGCCCTGCGTCAGGAGCTGAGCCCCGGCTTCGTGCCCAACCTGCTGCACAGCCTGAGCTTCGTCCGCCAGTACCAGCAGTTGCAGCGGGAGAACGCCTCGCCGGAGAAGCTCGACAACATGGAGATGCGCGCCGGCCTCAGGCACCCCCTGCTAGGCTGGCCGCTCTACCACGACTTCTGAGGCGCGCTTTAGCCGCCCAATCCGTCGTTATTCAACGCCCGGTTCGCCGGGCGTTGTCATATCCCCCTCCCGGAGGAAAAGAGAACACACCCGCATCGCCACACCATTGCGACCATTCCATATGCCCACAGCCATCCCGCACAGCACCGCCTCCCCCGCCCATCTGGCACACATAAGGGGCCGGGAATGACCGCAGGGGGTAACAAGCGCTGCCCATGACTGCGGCACCCGGCCGCGAGGCGAGGAGCAACGGCAGTGGCATCAGAAAGGCCCCCCTATAAGCGTTAGCGTACAGACAGGCGCGCGGAGCCGGGGGAAGATGGTCGCCATCACAGACAAGCGGCTAGCAAACCGCCCGTCTGGTATGTGGAGCAGCCGTTCGATATGCCGCCAGCTCTGCCGCCGAGCAACCACTATCCGGGCTTACGCGTTGGGGACCGGGTCGGGATCAGTCACAGCCTCATGGTTGATGGCTGAATACACCCTGACGTATTGATCAGTATCAAGAGGTAACCCCATGAAGAAGATCCATGGTTTAGCACGAGGCGCCGTCGCAATGGTCATGCTGTTTGGCTTGGCAGCTTGCTCCGGCATGTCGCAACAAGACAAGAGTACCGCCATCGGAGCCGGTATCGGCGCCGTCGGTGGCTCGGTTCTGACCGGAGGCAGTGCGGTTGGTACCGTGGGTGGGGCCGTCGTCGGTGGCGTAATTGGCCATGAAATCAAGAAATAGGCCTCCCCCTCTCCGTCATAATCCAACGCCCGGTTCGCCGGGCGTTGTGCTATACGCAGCAAGCCGGCCATGGCGGCAACTGCCCCATTATGCAGATATTTATGCATTTCCAGAGCGTGGTTGCATGGATGGCCCCTCCCTTTTGCACCTCGGCCATGGCGGGAATGACGTCACAAAAGTGACAGGGATCTCGCTACCCTGACCAACTTGGAGCCAAACAGCCATCAAGATGCCGAGGATGGCGCCGTTCTCACCAACCAAGGCGTGACCAAGCCGCCACAGCAAAAGAATAAAAAGTCAGAATAAATTGATAAACAGCAATTAATCGTTCGGGATTAAATTTAAGGTCTGGCAATTTGCCTAGGCTGGTCGCTAAATGTCGATCCAGCCTTGAAACCCGCAGGACGCACGACAGGCTAACCGGCAGCAGACCGGTACGCTCTCAGGATGAGTTGTGATTCTTTCCTCTCACAGGAGACAAGCCGTGAGCGCTTCGACCCCAGCTTCTCATCACGCCAGCGTCCCCCCGGGCTCGGGTGCCCTGTTCTTCATCCAGACCTTCGCCACCCTGGGTTTTGCCGTCCTCTACTCCACCCTGGTGCTCTACGCCACCAAGCGCCTCGGCTTCAGCGAATCCCAGGCCAACGCCATGATGGGGATCTTCGGCGCTTTCAACTACGGCCTGCACCTGTTTGGCGGCTACCTCGGCGGGCGCTACCTCAGCAACCGCAACCTGTTCGTCATGGGCATGGTGTTGCAGGTGATCGGCTGTTACCTGATCGCCGAGAGGGGGATCAGCGGCCTCTATTGGGGGCTCGCCATGTTCCTCACCGGCAGCGGCCTCAACGTCACCTGCCTCAACATGATGCTGACCCAGCGCTTCGCCCCCGACGATCACCGCCGCGAGAGCGCCTTCCTGTGGAACTACGCCGGCATGAACCTGGGCTTCTTCATCGGCTTCTCGGTGGCGGGCTACTTCCAGCTGACCGAGGATTACCGCACCCTGTTCCTGTTCGCCACCCTGGGCAACGTGCTGGCCATCATCGCCACCCTCTGCTTCTGGCCCATTCTGGCGGATATCAACACCCCGCTGCGCCACATCAAGGGACGCGGCTTCTACCTGCGCATGCTCGGCGGCCTCGCCATCCTGGCCCTGCTGGTGCCGGCCCTGCGCCTGCTGCTGACCCACGCCAGCTTCAGCGGCAGCTTCGTGCTGCTGCTGGGGGCCATGGTGCTGGTGCTGCTCTGCGTGATAACGGCGCGCCATCGGGATCCGGCCGAGCGCAGCCGCATGGTGGCCTACCTCATTCTGGCCCTCGGCTCCCTCATCTTCTGGTCCCTCTACCAGCTGGCGCCCATGGGGCTGATGCTGTTCTCCGAGCACAACATCAACCTCAATGTGTTCGGCTGGCAAGTCGCCCCCCAGTGGATCCAGAACATCAACACCCTGGTCATCGTCATCGGCGGCCCCCTGATGGCCCTGCTGTTCAAGCGCCTGCGCGAGCAGGGCTGGCGCATCGACATCCCCTCCCAGTTTGCCGCCTCCCTGTTCTGCATGGGGCTGGGGATGCTGGTGCTGCCGGTGGGCATCCATCTGGCGGGGGCGGACGGCCTGGTCGCCTTCAAGTGGATCGCCATCAGCTATGTGCTGCAGAGCCTGGGGGAGCTGCTCATCTCCCCCATCGGCTACGCCATGATCGGCAAATTGGCCCCCGCCAGATTGCAGGGGCTGATGATGGGCTGCTGGATGATGGTGACCGGCGTCGCCTCTGTGCTGGCGGGCTATGTCTCCGCCGCCATGCCGCAAAACAGTGGCAGCACCCCGATCGCCACCAATCCGGGCTACGGCTCGGTGTTCAATATGCTGGGCTGGGGTTCCCTCGCAGGTGGCCTGATCCTGTTGCTGCTGGTGCCCCGTCTGCGCCAGCTGATCGCCGCCAGATTTACCCCGTCGGCGACGCCCGTCACCGCCTGATCGCACTTTGGCTCGGTCATTGCAGCCAATCACGCAGAGGGCAATGCGCCCATGCTTGATGACAGTACAGGAGTGGCTTGCCCCCATGGCGGGTAGCAAATGTGCCCCGGCAGAAGCTGTCACTGCAAGCGCGGCCCATCCCATCCATCCTTATAACGCCCGGTCTGACCGGGCGTATTGCTATCCCGCCATATCGCCTGGCATGGGAAAAGGCGGGCTTGGACGGCGACACAGTTTTTCGGGAGGCGCATAGATGGAGCTGGACGACAAGAAACCCCTGGTGGGCGTGGCTCACGTGGTGCTGCAGACGGATCGCATGGCGGAGTCGGTCCACTTTATGCGGGCCCTCGGCATGAGGCTCCTCTTCGACGGGCCCGAGATCTCCGTTCTGGAGATGCGCGGCGGCACCCACCTGCTACTGATGCACAGCGATAAGGTCGTTGCGGGAGAGGCCCCCTTCGATCTGATGGTCGACGATCTGCACGACAGCCACCGGCGCCTGAGCGCCCTGGGGCTGGCGCCCTCCCCCATAGAGGCACGCCCCGCCATCGCGCACGAGCTCTTCACCCTGCGCGAGCCCGCCGGCCGGCTCATCACCATCTTCTCCAGCCATGCCTCCGGCAAGCCCATATAGAGGAGCCACAGACTGCATCCTCCTGTTTCATTGCCCTCTTCGCCCATAGAGGACTGAGCGCCGCCTCCCTCGTGCGGCATCCGCCCCGCCAGGACCCCTGCCGGCAGATCCACCCACAATGAGCTAACCCCTTGGTATAATTGGCCTACAGACTGTCAGGAATATAATGAATTCTTCCTACAGGCAGCAGGGGCCAGGCGTGAGCAGAAAACCCGACCGTATCACCGCGATGCAGCAGATCATCGATGCCGTGAAGCAAGAATTCCCGCTCTATCAACCGGATACCTTCAAATGCGGGCCGAACAACACCTGCATCGGCTGCCCCAAGAAGCTGATGGAGCTGGTGGATACGGATCTCTGCTACTGGCAATATCAGATCAATCGCGGCATCCCGCCCAGCTTCGACGAGCTCTATCGTTTCGGCAAGATGTGCAAGAACATCCGCCGGGCGCTGGTGAAGAATGGCCGGATCCCCGCCTGAAATTTTATAAACATCTGCCCTGTTGTGATTTCACAGATCGTTTCATCTACCAGGGCGAGGAATACCCGGATTGGGTAAGGCAGAGCCGATAATTTGCAATAAAATAGACGGGTCTCCGGTCCAGGATTAAGGGCCCCTCAAACGGATCAGGCCATTCCCACATCTCAGTTCAGGAGGAAACGTCATGACTCAGGAAAGGATCCAGACCCAGTATCGGCTCGCCGGCCCCTTTGCCACCCAGGCCGAGCTGGAACAGGCGATCGCTCAGGCCATCGCGGCCCACAAACAAGACTTCTTCCCCCTGCTGGAGCGGCTGGTGGATGAGGGCAATCCCGCGGTCAACCTCAGTCAGGAGCACCCGCCGCAGGTGCTGCGCATCGAACTCGCTCAAGACGGCACCCAGGGCCTGGCCCACCTCAGCTACGAATCCAACTTCTTCGAGTGCTGCCTGATCGTCAACGAATATGAGCAGCACCAGACCAGCCTGCCCTTTAGCCTGGAAGGGGATCAGCTGATTTTCGATATCGAGCTGCCCATCAAGTGGAATTTCAATAATTAAGGCTTCGGCGGTGCAATAAGCGCAGCGTATTGCACCGGCAACATAGGTGAAATCGATGGGGCGCCAGTCATGGTGCAGCGGCCGAATGAAATGACGGCCTGGAAGGCAGGTGCTCCGCAATAACAGCTTGATGATTGGCCGTTAAATAAAGAGGCCGACGTGGCCACTCAGGTGCCCCACTTGGTGTAGGGTTGTCTCCATGCCAACTGAATGAACTATCGGGGGTCAGCATGGGTGAGCAGCAATCAGCAGCAATGCCGGAATTGAACGACGGTGATTACTATGGCGTCGAGCGTAGAAGTGCCGGAGACTTCCCCTTTTATCGCCAATCCCCAAATGCCTTGTCTGGCCGCAGCTGGGTGCTGATCCTGCTGGGGGTGGTGCTGGGTTTTGCCGTGCTGACGGCGCACATAGGGTTTTATAAAACCACGGCGGGCGGCTTTGTCCCCGCCATCCTGTTTCCTCTCATCCCCCTGGCCGTGCTCGCCATGGTGGCGGGGAAGGCATGGCGATCGCTGTTTCGAACGCCGACGGGGCGGGATGTCCTCTTGATGCTGGCGATTTCCGGCGTCAACATCCTGGTCTCGGTCGCCGTTGCCTTGGTACTGCAGCACCTGTTCAAGATGAGTGAAAACCCGGTCAACGCCATGCTGGCAGAAGCCTCCAATACGGCGCGCATCCTCTTTTATGTAAAAACGGCGCCCCAGCTCTTCGGCGAGGAGGTGGTCTCCATACTGCCTTTTCTGGCCATCCTCTGGTTTTGTCACACCAAGCTCAGCCTGAGCCGCAAGTCCGCCATCATCACCGCCTGGCTCTGCACCGCCCTTATCTTCGGGGCCATGCACCTGCCCACTTATGACTGGAATTTTCTGCAATGTTTTCTGGTGATCGGCACGGCCCGCATAGTGCTGCTCAGTGGCTACATCATCACCAAAAATATCTGGGTATCGACCGGCGCGCACATCATCAATGACTGGCTGCTGTTTACCATCATGGTGCTGCTGCATGGTGGCCAGGCTGGCATATAAGAGCAGCGGGGCATGATCACAAGAAAGGAGCCCTGACGGCTCCTTTTTCCATTACCCCGTCCACAGAAAAGGCGAGACCCTTGCCTCGCCTTTGCCTGCGTCAGATGGGGATCAGGTGAGATAGTAACGCCACGACCTGCTCGGCTCTGCATAGCCGACCCGGATGCAGAAAGGGGCAAGTTCATGATTGGCCTGCTCCAGGCTGAGGGTCTGGTGGGCATCCTCCCGACACCACTGCACGAACTCGTCGCTGTTGAAGCTGTAGTGATCCCCGTGAAAGGCCCCGTGAGCCTCGATAAGCCCTATGGCTTTCTCCGTTTCCATATTTGACCTCCTGGCACTGTGCTGCTTCCTTTAAGCTTAGCGAGTGGGGGTGACTGGCGGGGCCTGAATGTCAGCGCCGTTGGCACTGTGGCGAAAGGTAAAAAGGGAGAGAAAGGGCTGCCAGTGGGGCTGGTGATAACAGGTACTCACGAATAACGGATTACGTTTCGCTAATCAAATCAACGGCCCTACATTTTTTAGAAATCACCTTTATAAATGCGTAAGCTCATTTAAACTGTCTCCACTCGCTAATTCAATCCCAAGAGCCAACTAGGAAGCCTCATGCAGAATGATATACTGATAAACAATTTGCAAAGCTTGTTTCAATTATTCACGGCAATTTACTTCATTGCAGAATGGGTTAGCGTAGAAAGAATTATAGAATACTATAGGAGAAGGCACTCCAACAAATTCAGATATCGACTTAAAGTTAAAAAGGGATATTCTAAAGATTTGAGTGACCTATTCTCTGGTTATGAGGAAGATGCTTGGTATCCTTTTTCAATTTCTCATCCAATGGGAAAGGTTAATTTTCTTAGAAAGGTTTGCTTGCTTTTTTCTACGGTATGCTTTGTTGGGCTAATATTGTCATCCATGAACACAGGCTGGATGCTTAGCCTGAATTGTTTTATCGCAATAGTGCTCGCTTTGTTAATCCCTTTCTATATTGCTTTATTTAAAGTGATTATCCCATTGGAACGAGACTACAGAAAAATCACATCGTCCATTGATAAGATATTGCATGAGGTTGAAGTCAAAATTGAGCAGTACATGTCAATCCATCCTGAGCCATCTTTGTGGTTCACTCTCGACACTAACAGCTCCGATGATAAAGCAACTCAATTTAAAAGACATATGGAGTCTAGAAGAATGTATTTTTCTGAACTAGAAAAACACATGAGAGAAAATTGAAATAATTTAAAAAAAATCTCATCAATTAAAATATAAGGGAGCGAATAATTCGCTCCCTTATATTTATTACCCTTCCAGATTTTCCCCCGCTGCTGGCTCGGCACCGGCGGCGGGTTCAATCTCGATACGATCGACCCGCTGCAAGCCTCTTGGCAGCTTGGCGCCGCGGCGGCCGCGCTCGCCACGGTAGTAGTCGAGATCCGAGGGCTTGAGGGTCAGCTTTCGCTTGCCGGCAAACAGGGTGACATATTGCCCCTGCGGGATAATGGCGGCCATCACCATAAACTCTTCCCGCGCCTTGACCCGCGCCGACGGAATGCTGATGAGCTTGTTGCCCTTGCCCTTGCCGAGCACCGGCAGTGTGCTGAGCGGGAACAGCAACATGCGCCCCTCGTTGGAGATGGCCATGCAGAGATCGGTCTCTGGCGAACCAATCTTCTGGGGTGCCATCACCAGGCCCCCTTCCGGCACCGTCAGCAGCGCCTTGCCGTTCTTGTTCTTGCCAATCAGGTCGTCATATTTGCAGACGAAGCCGTAACCGGCGTCACTGGCGATGAGGTAAGGCTCGCCCTCATTTCCCATCACCAGATGGCGCACCTCTTCCCCCGCCCCCAGGGCGAAGCGGCCGGTGAGCGGCTCCCCCTGACTGCGGGCGGAAGGCAGGGTGTGCGCCTCCAGGGAATAGGTGCGGCCCAGGCTAGAGAGGAAGACCGCCTGCTGGTTGCTGCGCCCGCAGGCGTGGGCCAGATAGCCATCCCCCGCCTTGTAAGAGAGGCCTTCCACGTCCACGTCATGGCCCTTGGCGGCGCGCACCCAGCCCGCGCCCGACAGGATGACGGTCACCGGCTCGCTCGGGGTCAGCTCCTTCTCGGTCAGGGCCACGGCGGTGGCACGCTCCACCAGCGGGGTGCGGCGATCGTCGCCGTACTTCTCGGCATCCGCCAGCAGCTCTTTCTTGAGCAGGGTATTGAGGCGGCGCTCCGAACCCAGAATGAGTTCGAGTTTGTCCCGCTCCTCGGCCAATTCGTTTTGCTCGGCGCGCAGCTTGAACTCTTCCAGCTTGGCCAGGTGGCGCAGTTTGAGCTCGAGGATGGCCTCGGCCTGAGTCTCGCTGATGTTGAAGCGCTCCACCATCACCTTGCCCGGCTCATCCTCGGTGCGGATGATCTCGATCACCTCGTCGATGTTGAGGTAGGCCACCAGCAAGCCTTCGAGGATGTGCAGGCGGGACAGCACCTTGTCGAGGCGATACTGCAGGCGGCGACGCACCGTCTCACGGCGGAAGACGATCCACTCGGACAGGATCATCTTGAGGGTCTTCACCTGGGGGCGGTTGTCCAGCCCCAGGATGTTGAGGTTGACGCGATAGTTCTTCTCCAGATCCGTGGTGGCGAACAGGTGGGCCATCAGCCCCTCCATATCCACCCGGTTGGAGCGGGGAATGATCACCAGACGGGTCGGATTTTCATGGTCCGACTCATCCCGCAGATCACTGACCATGGGCAGCTTCTTGGCCACCATCTGGGCGGCGATCTGCTCCATGATCTTGGCGCCCGAGGCCTGATGGGGCAGCGCCGTGATGACGATGTCGCCATCCTCCTCGCTCCACACCGCCCGCTGCTTGATGGAGCCCTTGCCGGTCTCGTAGATTTTGCGGATGTCGTCGCGCGGGGTGATGATCTCGGCGCTGGTCGGGTAGTCCGGCCCCTGGATGTGCTGCATTAACGCATCCAGACCGGCGTTTGGATTGTCCAGCAGCTCGGCGCAAGCATAAGCCACTTCCCGCGCGTTGTGGGGCGGGATATCCGTCGCCATGCCCACGGCGATGCCGGTGATGCCGTTGAGCAGTATGTGCGGCAGGCGGGCGGGCAGCACCACCGGCTCCTTCATGGTGCCGTCGAAGTTCGGGGTCCACTCCACTGTGCCCTGGCCGAGCTCGGAGAGCAGCAGCTCGGAGAAGCGCGACAGCCGCGCCTCGGTGTAACGCATGGCGGCGAAGGACTTGGGATCGTCCGGCGCCCCCCAGTTGCCCTGACCGTCCACCAGCGGGTAGCGGTAGGAGAAGGGCTGGGCCATCAGCACCATGGCCTCGTAACAGGCGCTGTCGCCGTGGGGGTGGTACTTACCCAGCACGTCACCCACTGTACGGGCGGACTTCTTGTGCTTGGAGAGCGCCGACAGACCCAGCTCGCTCATGGCGTAGATGATGCGCCGCTGCACGGGTTTGAGGCCATCGCCTATGTGCGGCAGGGCCCGGTCCATGATGACGTACATGGAGTAGTTCAAGTAAGCCTGTTCGGTGAAGGTGCGCATTGGCTGGCGCTCTACCCCATCCAGACTGAGCTCGATAGCATCACTCATGTGATAGTTCTCTTTCGGTTCGGGGGCCGCCACAGGGCGACTCCGGCTAAATGCTTGCTGGCCCGTACAGGGCCAGCCGACGGCTTAGATGATGGCGAGGTTGCCCTTCTCTTCCAGCCACTCGCGGCGATCCGGGGCACGCTTCTTGGCCAGCAGCATGTCCATCAGTTGCAGGGTCTCGTCCCCCTCCTCCAGCTCGCCCATGGTGAGCTGCACCAGGCGGCGGGTATTGGGATCCATGGTGGTTTCCCGCAGCTGTTTCGGGTTCATCTCGCCCAGCCCCTTGAATCGGGTCACCATCACCTTGCCCTTCTTCTTCTCGGCCTCGACCCGCTGCAGCACGCCGTTCTTCTCGTCCTCGTCGAGGGCATAGAAGACCTCCTTGCCGATGTCGATCCGGTAGAGCGGCGGCATGGCCACATAGACATGGCCCTTGTTGACCAGGGTACGGAAGTGCTTCACGAACAGGGCGCACAGCAGGGTGGCGATATGCAGACCGTCCGAGTCCGCATCCGCGAGTATGCACACCTTGCCATAGCGCAGGCCGGAGAGATCCTCCGAGTCCGGATCCAGGCCTATGGCCACAGAGATGTCGTGCACTTCCTGGGAGGCGAGCACCTGACCGGCTTCGACCTCCCAGGTGTTCAGGATCTTGCCGCGCAGGGGCATGATGGCCTGGAATTCACGGTCCCGCGCCTGCTTGGCGCTGCCGCCCGCGGAGTCACCCTCCACCAGGAACAGCTCCCCCTGCATGGGGTCGGCGCAGTTGCAGTCGGTGAGCTTGCCGGGCAGGGCCGGGCCCTGGGTAATCTTCTTGCGCACCACAGTCTTGGCGGCGCGCATCCGGCGCTGGGCGCTGCTGATGCAGATCTCGGCGATCTGCTCCGCCAGCTCGGTGTTGCTGTTTAAGTAAAGGCTGAAGGCATCCTTCACCACCCCCGACACGAAGGCCGAGCTCTGGCGGGACGACAGCCGCTCCTTGGTCTGACCGGCGAACTGGGGATCCTGCATCTTGACCGAGAGGATGTAGGCGCAGCGATCCCAGATGTCTTCCGGAGTCAGCTTGACCCCGCGCGGCAACAGGTTACGGAACTCGCAGAACTCGCGCATGGCGTCCAGCAGGCCCTGGCGCAGGCCGTTGACATGGGTGCCACCGAGCGCAGTGGGGATCAGGTTCACATAGGATTCGGCGAGGCACTCGCCCCCCTCCGGCAACCAGCACAGGGCCCAGTCCACCGCCGATTGATCCGTGCTGAAGGCGCCGACGAAGGGCTGCTCCGGCAGGCAGGTGAACTGCTTGACCGCATCAACGAGGTAATCCTTGAGGCCATCTTCGTAGCACCACTCCAGCTTGATGCCGGTGTTCTTGTCGAGGAACTTGATGGTGAGGCCGGGACAGAGCACGGCCTTGGCCTTGAGCAGGTGTTCCAGCTTGCTGACCGAGAAACGGGGCGAGTCGAAGTAGCGCGCCTCTGGCCAGAAGCGCACCCGGGTGCCGGTGTTGCGGCGGCCGCAGGTGCCGCTGATGGTCAGCTCCTGCACTTTGTCGCCGCGCTCGAAGGCGATGTCATAGACCTGGCCGTCGCGACGCACCGTCACCTCGACCCGATCGGAGAGCGCGTTCACCACAGAGATGCCCACCCCGTGCAGACCGCCGGAGAACTGGTAGTTCTTGTTGGAGAACTTGCCACCCGCGTGCAGCTTGCAGAGGATCAGTTCGACCCCCGAGACCCCCTCCTCCGGGTGAATGTCGACCGGCATGCCACGGCCGTCATCGATCACCTCGAGGGACTGGTCTTCATACAGCGTCACCTCCAGGGTGCGGGCATGGCCCGCCAGCGCCTCGTCGACGCTGTTGTCGATGACCTCCTGGCCGAGGTGATTGGGCCTGGTGGTGTCGGTGTACATGCCGGGGCGGCGACGCACCGGTTCGAGGCCATTGAGGACCTCAATGGCATCCGCATTGTATTGAGTGGACATGGAGGGCCTTGCGAATTGACGTTTGGGGGGAATCTTAACCCTTGGGAGGGATTGCGACAAATACGGCGGCCACAAAGGGTGATCCAGAGGGGATGGCAGGGCGCGCTCCGGGTTCAGGGGGCGTCGGATGTCTCCGGCAGGGCCTGCAACAGCTGGGAGAGGGCGCTTTCGAGTCGCCATACCTGGCCCGCCAGCTCCCGCGCGGCCGGCTCCCGGTGCAGGGCCAGCCCCTGCTCGATGCGCCTGAGTTCGGCCAGGGTGAGGCCGAGGGAGTCGTGTTGCACGCCCCCCTCGGTGAGGATCCCCTTCAGGCAGCGGAGGCAGCCGTCCCGCACCAGATAGAGCGCCGGATCCTTGCCTCGCCACTGGCGCAGCTGCCAGGCGATGTGGCTGCAGTTGAGCAGCACCACGCCCCAGCGCAACACCCAGAGCCGGGCCAGCTGATCCTTACCCTGACTGAGCTGGCTGACCGCGTGGTAGACCCTGGACTCGAATTCGTGCTCGCTCTGGCGTGGGGAGGGCATCAGCTGATCCATGAAGTCCCGCCGCAGGCGGCGGATCAGGCGGCGGCTCTTGCGCCTGTCCGAGCTGGGCCTGAGGATCTGGAATCCCAGCCCGGCCACCATCACCCCCAGCATCTGGCCGAGGCTGCCGTTGATGTAGTCCTGGTAGTCGTAGCTCGGCGGGTTGGTGATGGCGAGGAAGGAGCCGAGCAGCACGATGAGCTGCCCCCACAGGGCCGCCGATGCCGGTCGCTGCTGCTTGAGCAACTGCATGGTCAGCAGGGTCGGCAACAGCAGGATGAGAAAGGGCCAGAGCGCCTCCAGGCGGATCATCAGGCCGAACTTGACCAGGAAGCAGCCGAGGCTGAGCAACACTATGGCCTGCAACATGGTGGTCACGCTCTTGAGCGGCGCGGGCACCGCCGAGTAGAGCACGCAGCTGATGGAGAGCAGAGTCAGCGCCGAGCTGCCCGAGCCCCACTGGGTCTGGAACCAGAAGATGCAGCCAAGCAGCACGCACAGCGCGGTGCGCCCGCCATTGTAGGCCGCCTCATAGCTGTCGGTGTGCATGGCGAGGGATCTCAGCCTGGGGGGTGCCGGCCAGCGCATCGGGAGATCCTCCTGTTGCGCCCCCGCCAACCGATCCAGCCAGCGCTGGGCCTCCAGATAGCACCAGCAGAACTGGCGCAGCCGCTGCCAGAAGGTGCGGGCGCGGTAATCCCCCGAGCGGGCCAGCGGTGCCAGCAGGCGGGCGATGCGCAGCTTGTCGCAGCCGGGGTCGGCGAGGGCCTTGGGCAGCGCCGCGAGCAGCTCGTCCAGTTCCGGCGGGGGAGACTCCCAGTTGTGCAGCAGGCGGCGTACCCCGGAGATGAGACCGATCATGCGCAGCTGGCGATGGAGCAGGTAGTTGAACAGCCGGTTGTGGCGCCTGAACCTGTGGTGGCTCCACATCGCCTGGATGCGCAACACGTTCATGGTGAGGATCTGGCTGATGAGACCCTGGTGGGCGTGGCGGACCTCGACGCCGGCCTGCTGCTGCCAGAGCAGCTGGGCGTGCTCCAGCAGGCGGCTCTGGGTCGTGCGCAACGAGCCGAGCAGGGTCTCCCCGTCCCCCGCGCTCGGCAGCAGCATCATCATGAAGGCGCCGCAGAGAATGCCGGTGATCACCTCGCTGACCCGGGCCTGGGCGATGTCGAAGATGTGCTGGGGATCGTCCACGTTGACGCAGCCGAAGGCGATGATGGCCGCCGTGTAGCCCGCCAGGGCGAAGGCGTAGGAGACGTTGTTCTGGTAGTGGTTGGAGGCGTAGGTACAAAACCCGAGCCAGAGCGCGATGAGGACGCTGAACAGCCAGGGATCGCTGAGCCCCAGCCCCGCTATCACCACCGCAGCCAGGGCGCCGGTGAGGCTGCCCAGCACCCGCCCCAGGCTCTTGCTGATGACGCCGCCAACGGTGGGAAAGCTCACCACGGCGGCGGAGGTCATGGCCCAATAGGGGGAGTCCAGTTGTAGTACGAAGGCCAGCCAGAGGGACAGGCACATGGCCAGCGCGTTGCGCAAGGCGTAGCGCCACTGGCCTGTGCTGGCCTGCCCCCAGGGGGTGCGGCGCCAGAGCGACACCCTCATCTCACTCCCCCAGGGTGATGGTGCAAGTCGTGCCCGCGATCAGGGCGAGCTCGGGCGGCACCTCCAACAGGCGGATCCGCACCGGCACGCGCTGGGCCAGCCGGACCCAGGGCACGTTCGGTTTGACGTCCAGCAACAGGCTGTCGCTACCCTCCAGGCTCTGATCGTGAATGGCGCGCCCCAGGCTCTCCACCTCCCCCTTGAGCACCTGATCCGTGCTGTAGAGCATCACCTCAGCCGGTCTCCCCACCTGGATATGCCTGAGCTTGGTCTCCTCGAAATAACCCTGCACATAGAAGGAGTGGATATCCACCAAGGCCACCAGCGGCACCCCGGCGCTGGCGTAGTTGCCGACCCTGGCCTGCAGGTTGGTGATATAGCCATCCCCCGCCGCCTTGATCGTCGTCTTGGTGAGCGACCACTTGGCCTGCTCCAGATTGGCCTCGGCCACCTGATAGGCCGCCTTCATGGCCTGGGCGTTGAGGCGCGCCTCGTCGACGGCCTCGGCGGAGATGACGGTGCGGGAGAGACTCTGACGCCGGTTCGCCTCGTGCTCGGCCTTGTCCAGATCCGATTTGGCCTTGGCCAGGGTGGCGGTGGCGTTGTCCAGGGCGATCCGGTAGGGCTCGGGATCCAGAGTGAACAGCACCTCCCCCGTCTTCACCAGCTGGTTGTCCCGCACCGGAATGGCCACTATCTTGCCCGAGACCTCGGGGGTGATGCTGATCAACTCGGCCCGCACCTTGCCATCCCGGGTCCAGGGCCCCTGCATGTAGTAGTTCCACAGCCACCAGGCCGCCGCCAGCGCCAGGGCGCACACCAGCAGGGTGGAGAGATATTTGAGGGTCGCGAGGAAGGATTTAACCATGAACCAGAATCCATAAGATGCCATCAAGGATGGGCGTGAGGGGTGATTTAACCATGCATCAAGATCCATAAGGCGCCGCTGACGGCGAGGATGAAGAGGGAGAGATCCATCAGCAAGGGGTGCCACACCTCCCCGCCGTAGAGCCAGTCACGCAGCAGATGGTGCACCGGCAACCAGCCCAGCAGACCGAGTAACACGGCCTTGAACAGCGGCGGAAAGTAGAGCGAGGCACCCAGGATCAGATCGGGCAGCACTGAAGGGGTCGGCAATGGCGTGCTCCCTATGGTAGAGGAAGACAAAGGATCGGCGATGGCCTGCCAGGGAGCAGGCTTGCCAAGGTTAACACAGCCATTGGGCGTGCCACAGAAGCAGATGGCACCCGTTCGCTCAGGACGACCGGTCCGCCGGGTGGTTTATCCCGTCCCGCAGCGGCACCTCGCCGAGTTCGAACGGGTTGACCCCCTCGAGGCAGGCCAGGTTGTAGCCATACTCGGCCGGGTTGGAGCGGCGTTGGTGATGGGTGTAGATGCCGCAGACACCGCAGAAGTAATGCTTGGCGGTACGGGTGTTGAACTGGTAACAGCGCAGCACTTCCTCTCCCTGCAGGATGCGGATGCCGGAGAGCGGCACCGAGGCGACTATGGCCCCCCGCCGCCGGCAGAGGGAGCAGTCGCAGCGGCGGGGATCCACCACACCATCCGGCAGACTGAGCTCCAGCACCAGTGCGCCGCAATGACAGCTGGCTCTGTGTTTCGCCTGAATGGGGGTATTGCCGATGCGCTTGATCATGTGGCCTCCTGCCGCCGGGCTCAGCGTCCCGGGTGTGTCAGTCAAACAGGGTATGACGCAGCCCCTGCCGCACATGGTCGTGAAGGCTGCGCAATTGGGACTCCACCACCCGGTGGCGGGAGAGCGGAGGCAGGGCGTCGATGGGGAAATAGGCCGCGCCTAGGGTCTCGTCAGTCTCGGTGAGCAACGCTCCGCCCGTCACCTCGCACAGGAAGAAGGCCTTGTGGGCATGGGGCAGTTGCGGGGGATGGGGGTGTTTGAGCTTGTCGAACAGGGCCAGCAGTTGCACGGCGCGGCACTCAAGGCCCGTCTCTTCAACCAGCTCGCGCACCACTGCGTCCGCTGGTGAGTCGCCTATGTCGCACCAGCCCCCAGGCAGGGTCCAGCAGCCGTCGCTGCACTCCTGCACCAGCAGCAGCTGACCCGCGTCATTGAGGATCAGCGCCCGCACATCCAGCTTGGGGGTGGGGTAACCGCTATCGAGCGCTATCCAGTCGGCGATGGCCTTGGGATCCAGCTCGCTCTGGCTGGCGATGAGGGTCACCGTCGCCTCCCGCAGGGCTTGAAAGCGGCCGATATCGAAGGGGTCTTTGGAATAGGTGAGCCCGGCCTGGGCCGTGGCCAGCACCTGTTCCAGAAAGGCAGCCAACGGCGGTTGCATGGCTAGATCCCGAGGAAGCGAACTATCTGGGCGGGATAGCGCTCGAAGCCCTCGAAGGCGTGGTTGCCACCGCACTCCAGGGACAGGCGGGCGAAATGGTATTCGTCCAGCGCCTTGCGATAATCCAGCACCTCGTCCTCCTGCTGTTGCAAGATCCAGAGCCGCTCGGGGGCGCTCACCTGCACCGCCAGCGCCCGCAGCTCGTCCATGTGGGTCGGCAGCAGCTCGTAGCGCTCGTCGGTATAGGGATTGCACTGGGGACCGAGGTAATCACGCAACAGCTCGTGAGGGCGCACCGCCGGGTTGATCAGGGCCGCGCGGCAGCCGTACAACTCGCTGACCCTGGTCGCCATAAAGCCGCCGAGGGAGCTGCCCACGGCACCTAGCCTGAGGCGGCCATCATGGCGAGCCCTGGCCTCGGCAATGACGCCTTCGATGGCCTCCCAGGCCGCCGCCGGGGTATTGGGCTGGGCCGGGATAAGCACTTCGATGTCGGGCCTGTGCTCGGCCACCCAGGCAGCCATCTGCTGCGCCTTGGCCGAGCCGGGCGATGAGTTGAAACCGTGCAGATACAGCAGAACCGGGGTCATGGTGGCGGACTCCTCAATACCCGGTGGCGTTGGGGTCGGGCACGAACTGCCCCACCGGCAACCGCCACACCTGGCTGGCAATGCGGCCATCCGGATGCAGGGTGAGATAGCGCCAACCCGGGCCGGACTCGTCCAGCGCGAAACCGTCGGACAGCGGCTTGAACTGGATGCAGGTAGAGGGGCTGGCGATGAGCCTCACCCCCTGGTGCACCTCGTCAAACTCCTGGTGCACATGGCCGAACAAGATGGTCTTCTGCTGCGGGTGACGGGCCAACACGGCAAAGAGGTCGTCGGCATTCTTGAGGTTGTGCTGATCCAGCCAAGCGCAGCCCACCGGCACCGCCTGATGGTGCAGGGCGATCAGGGCGTGCCGTTCGGGATGCTGGCGCAGGGCACTGTCCAGTGCCGCCAGCTGGTGATCGCCGAGCAGGCCGTGGGGTTTGCCGCGCACCTGGGTATCGAGCAGGATCACCTGCCAGTGATCTCCCACCAGTTGCTTGGCTTCGCTGATCCCGGCCGCATGCAAGTATTCGGTCATCAGCGGGGCGTCATCGTGGTTGCCGGGCAGCCAGTAGATGGGGCGCGCCAGGGTCGCCATCATGGAGGCGAAACGCTGATAGGATTCCGGGCTGTGATCCTGGGAGAGATCCCCGGTCGCCAGGATCAGGTCGAACGGGTGCTCGTTCGCCTGCACCTGCTCCAGCACGGCGGCCAGACTCTCGGCGGTGCGCACGGCCAGCAGCCGTCCCTCGGCACTGGCGAAGAGATGGGTGTCGGTAATCTGTAACAGGCGCACACTGCCGTCCTGCGCCTGGGGTAGCTCTGTTTCCAAAATCACGCTTCTTTTTATGAGTTCGACTAGAGGATGTTAATCGGGCTGGTGCCGTGTTTGAGACAAAATTTTAGCCAGTCGGCCAGAAACAGATTTACCTGCTCTTTTTCATCCCTGTGGTGCATTTTTTTATTGGGATAATCATAACGTGGTTGCAACATCGAAATCTGTTGCGCGGCACACACTTCCGCCATCCGCACATCGTGATACAAACGAATCTCGATTCGAGCCTGCAAGTAGCTCGGCAACTCGGGATTGTGCTGGGCCAGGATCACCTGACTGGTGAAGCGGCTCTCCTCGCTGACGCTGAGCCCAAACTGCAGGCCGTTACCGACCTGATAGCGGCGCTCGGCCCCCACTGTGCCCCCCGGTGGCAGCAGCTTCATCAAGGCCATATAGTTGACCTCGCAGGTCCGCTGCAGGGACTTCAGGTCCGGAACATGGCGCTTGGCGGATAATACGGACATGTCAGACCTCCATCAGCCAACGATCATGCCAACTGACCTCGCAGGTCCGCTGCAGGGACTTCAAATCCGGGACATGGCGCTTGGCGGATGATACGGACATGTTAACGATCCGCCAGCCAGCGGGCCCGCAGATCCGCATGATTGAGCGCCAGCCACTGCAAGGCGATGACGGAGGCGGCGTTGTCGATGCGACCCTCTTTCAGCCAGGCATAGGCCTGCTCGCGGCTCACCACGTGCACCCGGATATCTTCACCCTCTTCCGCCAGACCGTGGATCCCCCCGGCCTTGCTGGCATCGACCTCGCCGACAAAGACTTCGATCCGCTCGGTGCTGCCGCCCGGGCTCACCATATAGCTGATGGCATGCTCGCAACGACCCACCTCGAGGCCGGCCTCTTCCACCGCTTCGCGGCGCACCACGGCTTCGGCGGTCTCCCCCTCGTCTATGATGCCGGCCACCAGCTCCAGCAGCCAGGGGGTGGGGCTGGTCTCCATGGCGCCGATCCTGAACTGCTCCACCAGCACTATCTGATCGCGCACCGGATCATAGGGCAGCAAGGCACCGGCGTGACCCCGTTCGAACAGCTCGCGGACGATGGGCTCATTCCAGCCACCGGCAAATAACCTGTGCTGCAGACGGTAAACATTGATCTTGAAAAAACCGTTGTATCCAGATGATTTATCGATGATTTTCACATCGTCACCGGAATAGTGGCTGGTTTGAGGCAAGGCTTGCTGTGACATACGACGCTCCTGCCGGCTTGACTTGGCTAGGTTTGACCATAATATTCGGGAACATGAATGAACATTCATTCACTCGTTCTCGCCGACGATGAGGGATGGATTTTAGCAGCCACAGGACATTTGGCTAGGCGCGTTGCCGAGAAAAACGCCCCTGTTCCTTGACGTTCCCGTTACTGGAAAAGAGACAGTTCGCATTAAATTCTGCTTATAGTAGAGTGGTTAAGCTGAAATCAAGCTCGGTCGGTGACAATCCCCCCTCTTCAGCCAGCGGACAGCTTTGGGTTGATAAATAAGGTTAAAACAATCATATGAAAAGAACACTCTTGTCAGTCATGGTGATGCTGGGTGTGAGCTCCGGTGCTCATGCCGAAAACCTGCTCGAGATTTACCAACAGGCCCAGATCAAGGACACCCAGCTGCTGGAGTCCAAGGCGAGACGGGATCAAGCCTTCGAGAAGATCAACGAATCACGCGCCGCCCTGCTGCCACAGATCAACCTGGGTGCCGGCCTGAACTATCTGCAGAACAAAAACGACACCATGACCAACAGCGGTGCCACCGGCTCCGTCACCCTGGATCAGTCCGTCTACCGCCGCAGCAACTGGGTCAACCTGGACCTGACCGAGAAGAGTGCCACCCAATCTGACGTTGGCTACAACCTCGAGATCCAGAACCTGATGCTGCGCACCGCCCAGGCCTATTTCGACGTGCTCAAGGCGATGGATACCCTGGAGTTCGTGCGGGCCAACAAGGTCGCCGTCGAGCGTCAGCTGGAACAGACCCAGCAGCGGTTCGAAGTGGGCCTGACCGCCATCACCGACGTGCATGAAGCCGAGGCCGAGCGTGATCAGGCGCTGGCAGACGAGATCAATGCCGAGAACACCCTGGACAACAGCTACGAGAGCCTGCGTGAGTTGACCGGTATCGATCACCGCCAGCTGGACGTGCTCAACACCGCCCGCTTCGCCCCGCAGAAGACGCCGTTCAACTCCGACAAGTGGCTGGAGCTGGCCCTGGACAAGAACCTGGAGCTGCACAGCGCCCGTATCGGCAAGGACATCGCCAAGGAGCAGATCGATCTCGCCAAGACCGGCCATGAACCGACCCTGGATCTCGGCGCCGGCCTCACCGCCGGCTACAACGACTACAAGGACGAGATCCGCAACCCGGACAGCAACAGCAATCAGGGCAACATAGGGCTGAACTTCAACCTGCCTATCTACACCGGTGGCGCCACCACCTCCCAGGTCAAGCAGGCACAGTTCAACTACGTGGCCGCCAGCGAGCAGCTGGAGCGCAGCTTCCGCTCGGTGCAGAGCACGGTGCGTTCTTCCTACAACAACGTCAATGCCAGCATCGGCTCGGTACGCGCCTACAGCCAGTCCGTCATCTCTGCCGACAGCGCCCTGAAGGCGACCGAGGCCGGTTACGAGGTCGGCACCCGTACCATAGTCGACGTGCTGGACTCGACCCGCAAGCTGTACGAAGCCAAGCAGAAGCTCTCCGAAGCGCGCTACAACTACATCCTCAGCATCCTCGCCCTCAAGCAGGCCGCAGGCACGCTGGAGCAGAAGGATCTGGAAGACGTGAACCAGGGGCTGGTGCCCGCCGCCCAGGTAACGACCAAGTCCTGAGCCTGACTCACGACATGCAAAAGGCGACCCGAGGGTCGCCTTTTTGTTGTCCGCGGGTGCGCGGCGATAACCGCCGTGCACAGCCCGGCCTTGGCCGGGTTTTCGCTACCGGAGCTTAACCGCGCTCGCGGATGGTCTTGATGATGTCGCTGGTGGAGCAGCCATCCTCGAAGTTCAGCACCCGCACCTCACCGCCGTTGGCGGTCACCTCGGCGTAACCGGCGATCTCTTCGGGCTTGTAATCGCCGCCCTTGACCAGCAGGTCTGGCAGGATCTCGGCGATCAGCCGTTGGGGAGTATCCTCGGCGAACGGCACCACCCAGTCCACGGCGCCCAGCGCCGCCAGCACCGTCATGCGGCGCTCGGTCGGGTTGACCGGACGACCCGGTCCCTTCAGGCGACGCACGGAATCATCGGTGTTGACCGCCACGATCAGGCGATCCCCCAGCTTGCCGGCGTTGGCCAGATAGGAGACATGACCGGCGTGCAGGATGTCGAAGCAGCCGTTGGTCATCACCACCTTCTCGCCCCGCAGGCGAGCCGCCCGCACGGCGACCTTGAGCTGGGCCTCGGACATGACGCCAAAGCCGGTCTCCTGCTCGGTGTAGAGCGCGTTGGCGAGTTCCACCGGGCTGACGGTGGAAGTCCCCAGCTTGCCGACGACGATGCCGGCGGCGGTGTTGGCCAGGGCGCAGGCCTCGTCCAGACTCATGCCGGCGGCCAGGGAGGTGGCCAGGGTGGAGATGACGGTGTCACCGGCACCTGTCACGTCATAGACCTCGTGGGCCTGGGCCGGCAGGTGCAGCTCGGGCTGGCCCCGGCGGATCAGGGTCATGCCATTCTCGGAGCGGGTCACCAGCAGGGCGTCCAGCTCGAAGCGCTCGACCAGCTCCAGCCCCTTGGCGACCAGCTCGTCCTCGCTCTTCACCTTGCCCACCACGGCCTCGAACTCGGACATGTTGGGGGTCAGCAGGGTGGCACCACGATACTTCTCGAACTCGGTCCCCTTGGGATCCACCAGCACGGGAATGCCGGCGGCGCGGGCGCGCTTGATCATGCCCGGTACGTCGTTGAGGGCACCCTTGCCATAGTCGGAAAGGATCATCACGTCGGCCTGGGGCAGGGCCTGCTCGACCTTGCCCATCAGCAGGCTGGCGTCGACGTCGTGAAAGGCCTCTTCGAAGTCGAGGCGCAGCAGTTGCTGGTTGCGCGACAGCACCCGCAGCTTGGTGATGGTCGGGTAGTCGGTCAGGCGCACGAAATCACAGGCAACCTTGACCCCCGCCATCTGGCCAGCCAGCGCATCGGCGGCTTCATCCTGACCGGTCAGCCCCAGCAGCACGGCGTGGGCGCCGAGTGCGGCGGAGTTGAGGGCCACGTTGGCGGCGCCACCCGGGCGCTCCTCGATGTGTTCAACCTTGACCACGGGCACCGGGGCCTCGGGGGAGATCCGGCCGGTGGGGCCATGCCAATAGCGATCCAACATGACATCGCCAACGACCAGAACGCGGGCTTTTTCAAATTCGGGCAGGGTGATCTTCATCTGTATCGGCTCTCAAAACCTGAAAAATTCAGTCCCGGATTTTATCACACTCTTTTATAGGGTGTAGAAAAAGCAAATCTGTCGTTTCCAGTGGGAAACCCATAGTGACAGTTCCTGCCATGCCAATCAGACGCCGGCGACCCCTCTGACCAGATGAGGCAATTCGCACCCGCCCCCCCTTTTCGGATAGAATCCTCAAATTGCGCGTCAAGTTATCCGAACGGGACATCCGTCTGCCTTTGTCTTTCCCCGTTCGGCTTGGCACCCTGCTGATTTGCGATTGAGAACAAGAGACTCTTCATGGCCCAAGAACATGCTCCCCGCCTCGAACCCCGTCTGTTCCATCCCCGTTACTGGGGCAGCTGGCTCGGGCTCAGCCTGCTCTGGCTGCTGGTGCTGCTGCCCTGGCGCAGCCAGATGTGGCTGGGGCGCCAGCTCGGCACCCTGGCCCGCAAGCTGTTGAAATCCCGCGTCAAGATAGCCCGCCGCAATCTGGAGCTGGCCCTGCCCGAGCTCAGTCGCGACCAGCGTGAGACCCTGCTGGTACAGAACTTCGAGAGCGTGGGCTGCGCCATCTTCGAGGTGGGCATGGCCTGGTTCTGGCCGGACTGGCGGGTGCGTCGCCTGATGAAGGTGGAAGGGGAAGAGCATGTCATCGCGGCCGCCGAACAGGGTCAGGGCATGCTGCTGCTCTCCTGCCACTTCCTCACGCTGGAACTCAATGCACGCTGCTTCGGGCTGGTGCGGCCCGGGGTCGGCGTCTACCGCCCCAACACCAATCCGGTGCTGGAGTATGCCCAGTACCATGGTCGCTGCGCCTCCAACAAATACCTGGTGGACCGCATGGATGTGAAGGGGATGATCAAGGCGCTGCGCAACGGCGACGCGCTCTGGTACGCGCCGGATCACGACTACGGTTCCCACGCCAGCGTGTTCGTGCCCTACTTCGCGGTGGAGCAGGCGGCCACCATCACCGGCACCGCCACCCTGGCCCGGGTCAAGAACACCGTCACCCTGCCCTGCTACAACATCCGCACCCAGGAGGGTTATACCCTGCACATAGGGGCGCCGCTGGACGGCTACCCGAGCGGCGATGATATGGCCGATGCCAGCCGTGCCAACCGGGAGATCGAATCCGCGGTGCGCCGTGCCCCCGAGCAGTACATGTGGCTGCACCGCCGCTTCAAGACCCGCCCCAACCCGGACGATGCGGGTTTCTACTAAGGCCCCTCCCCAACGAAAAAGCCCTCGCATGACGAGGGCTTTTTTTATCTGCCTAGCGCCGTGTTTATTGGCGGATCAGGCGGTAGATGGCGTAGCCGGGGTGCTTGGCGTCATCCATCGGCAGGGTGGACTGGTAGGCCAGATCCGCCCCCGCCAAGGCCTTGGCCTCGGCACTCGGTGAGGAGTAGAGCCGCACGTCCACGCCAGCGGGCAGCGCCTTCATGTGCCAGTTGTTGTTGGCCGCCGGGCTGAAGCCGCCCGGATTGTCGGCGGACTGGGACTTCAGGTACTGGGCGATGATCTCCCGCGTCTCGAAGGGATCTTCGTGGACTATGTTTCTGCCATCTATGCCCGGGAAGTGACCGCCGCCGCTGGCGCGGTAGTTGTTGGTCACCACGTAGAACTTCTGGGCCGGATCCACCGGCTGGCCGTTGAAGGTCAGGCCGCTGATGCGCTGGCCGTCGCTCACCTTGGCGCCTTCCTTGCTGTAACGGGCCGGCTGGGTGATGTCCACCTCGTAGTTCACCCCGTCGATCACGTCGAAGTTGTAGGTGGGGAAGTTCTCGTTCACCAGCCACTGCACCCCGGTCTGACCCGCGTCTATCTTGTTGAACTGGCCCGCGCTCATCTCCAGCCACTCCTTGACGGTGGCACCGTTCACCTCGACCACCTGCAGGGTGTTCGGGTAGATGTAGAGGTCGGAGACGTTGCGCAGGGAGATGTCGCCCTGGGCCACATAGGTGAAGTCATTGATGCCGTTGCGACCACCGCGGAAAGGGGCTGCCACCGACAAGATGGGGTAGGACTCCTTGAGCAGACCGTCTTGTTGCAACTGCTCGGCGTGCTTGCGCTGGGCATCGCTCACCAGCTGGACGGAGGGATCGTCCTGCACCAGGGCGAAGAAGCTGTGGATGGGGGAAGTGATCTTGCCGAGCGGCTCATCCAGCCATTGGTTGGTGGCGTCGTGATCCGCCTGCACCAGATCCACGACCTGCTGATCCACGGCGCTGCCTTCGCTTGAGTCGATCTTGCGCAGGCTGGCCTGGCTCTGCTTCACCTGCCACTTGCCATCCACCTGCTCCAGCTTGAGATCGATGATGCCGAGGTGGTTGCCCCAGTAGCCGGGCATCACGGTCGGAATACCGCTCAGGGTGCCGGCCTGGTTGTCCACCTCCGGCAGATCCGGGAAGTCGCCGGGGAAGTTCTTGTGGGCATGTCCCAGCATCAGGGCGTCGACTCCCTTCACCTTGGCCAGATGCCAGGCGGAGTTCTCCATCATGGCCTCGTAGCTGTTGGCATTGATGCCGGTGTGGGCGACCACTATCACCAGATCGGCGCCCTTGGCGCGCAGCTCGGGCACGTAGTGATTGGCGGTCTCGACCATGTCAGCCACCACCACTTTGCCTTCCAGGTGGCGTTTGTCCCACTGCAGCACCTGGGGCGGCGTCAGCCCCAGGATGCCGACCTTGACGGTCTGGGACTGGCCCTTGTCATCCGTCACCTGACGATCCAGCAGCAGGTAGGGGGTGAACTTGTTGCCGCTCCAGTCTACTTGCCCCTTCGCATCACGCTTGAAGGCGCCGGCCTCGAACACGTTGGCGTTCACATAGGGGAACTTGGCCCCCGCCAGCACCTTGCCGAGGTAATCCAGGCCGTAGTTGAACTCGTGGTTGCCGAGGTTGCCGGCGTCATAGCCGAGCTCGTTCATGGCCTTGAACACGGGGTGAGCCTGTTTCTCGAGGTAGCCGGCACCAGACTGCTCGAAGATGTAGTCCGCCAGCGGCGTGCCCTGGATCAGGTCGCCGTTGTCGAGCAGCAGGTTGTTGGGGTTTTCGGCGCGGGCCGCCCGGATCAGCAGGGCGGTGCGGGAGAGGCCAAACTTGCGGTCCTCCTTGTTCTGGTAGTAGTCATAGCCCAGCACGTTGGAGTGGATATCAGAGGTCTGGATCAGGCGCAGGGAGACGGTCCCCGGCTGCGCCTTGCTGTCGTTGTCACTGCTGCAGGCAGACAACAGCACTATGGTTGCAATAGCACCTAGCTTCATAGTTTTATTCACTGTCTTTTCCCTATTATTATGAGTAACGCTGTACCAGCGACGGGAATTTAACAGACGAATATGTCAGCAGATGGCACCGACATTAATTTTTATGAAGCGCGGCACATAAATAGTCTTATGAGACCATGAGCGCCCCCCTCGCCAGCTGCAATGCCAACCCCAGCATGACAATACCGACAACCATATCAATGGCTTGCTGCACCCTGCCCCGGGCAAGCCAGGGAGACAACGCCGCCGCCCCGAACGCCAGACTGTAGAACCACACCACGGACGCCAGCATGGCCCCCGCCGCGAAGGCCGGCCGCAGCGACTCGGCAAACTGGCTGCCGAAGGAGCCCAGCAGCATCAAGGTATCCAGGTAGACATGGGGGTTGAGCAGGGTCACCCCGAGCGTCATGGCCAGCACGCTCTTGACCCCCATCAGCCGGGGGGAATCCGCCAGCTTGGCCCCCTGCCCGCGCCAGGCGCTGCGCAGGGAACGAATGCCAAACCAGCCGAGAAACAGCACGCCCCCCCAGGTCAGCAACGCCAGTCCGACGGGGCTGGCCGCCAGCAGATTGGCCCCGCCGAATACCCCAATGCCGATCAGCACGAGATCGCACAGGCAGCAGAGCGTGGCCGCCAGCAGGTGGTGGTTGCGATGGATGCCCCGACTCAGCACGAAAGCATTCTGGGCGCCGATGGGGATGATCATGGCGAGGCCGAGGGTAAAGCCTTGCAGTGTGGTCGCGAGCATGGAAAAAACGTCCCTGTGTCGATGATGGACGGCACTATAAGGGAGGCAAAGCAATCAGAGAAATTCATTAATTTTCTGATGCATTCAAAAATCTGATGATGAGAGCCCTGACGCTCTTTATGGCGGGCTGTCAATTGCAGGATCTGACAATTGTGAGGCCCTCCTCCCGCCCCGAGAATCGGTAGAGTGATTACGTCAACGCGGGCAGGAGTGGCCCGAGGATGAGCCAGCCGACTGAGCGACCATGACGCGGCCACCCAGAGAACGCGGCGGCGGCATGGAAAGGTGGAAGCTGACCACGGCTGGTCACCGCGGGTCGTCGCTCAGCCGGCGAGGATCATTGCCACAGCTTGGGGAAATTGGTGACCACCACCTGCTCCAGATTCGGGATCAGAATGCCGCTGCTCACCCCCTTGGCGACGGCCTGATAGCGGTTCATGGAGCCCGTCTTGCGGGTCACCTGATTGAGGTGGTAGTTCACGGTGCGCTCCGTGATCCCGAGGATGCAGGCGATCTCGCTCGAGGTCTTCCCCTCGCTGGCCCAGAACAGGCACTCGGTCTCCCGATCGGTCAGGGCCTCTTGCGGATCGTCTTCCCGCAGGCTGAGCCGCACGATCCGGATCGCCGCCTCGAAGATGTAGTTGGACATCCAGGAGAGGATGGGCGAGGACGCCAGCAGCAGATCGCTCGAGGCCCGCTCGGCGGTGATAAACGACAGTATGCCGTTCTCCCCCGCCGCCCCGTGCAGCGGGAAGGAGATGCCGTTGCGCAGCCCGAACTCCGCCGCCAGCCCCATCACGTCCATGCTGCCCTCTTGCAGGAAGCGCGCCTTTTCGTCCAGTTGATTCCAGTAGATGGGCAGGGTCTGCCGGCGGGCGAGCTGGATGATGGGATCGCAGGCCAGCATGTTGTTCACCGTGTAGGCCTGCACCCAGGAATCCGGGCACTGATTGAACAACACCACCTTGGGCCTTTGCATCGACATGGGCAGGATGAGCGCAAAACGGTAGTAGTCGTAGCCCATCCCCAGAGTGAAACGGCCGATCAACTCGGCCAGCCGGTCCCCATCGGTCACCAGCGTGAAATGTTCCAGATACTCAAGCAGTTGGTCGCGTGTCATAGGCTAGCCCCCCTGGCCAAGGCCTTGGATTATAGCGCCGAACCATGAAATGGAGAGACATGAATGCTTGTTTTCAAAGGAAAATTGAAAGAACACCCCAAATGGGAAGTCGAAAACGAGCTTTATCGTTTTCGCAAGCGCGTCTTCTCCGATCGGCTCGGCTGGGATGTGGAATCTCATCGGGGTCTGGAGCGGGACAGCTTCGACAAGCCGGATACCCACTGGGTATTGGTTGAGGATGAGCAGGGCCTGTGCGGCTGTATCCGGCTGCTCAGTTGCGCTCAGGACTACATGCTGCCCAGCATTTTCCCCAGCGCCCTCGCGGGCGAACTGGCGCCGCGCAGCGCCGACGTCTGGGAGCTGACCCGCCTCGCCATCGACGCCGACCGGGCCCCCAGGCTCGACAACGGCATCAGCGAGTTGACCTGCGTCATCTTCCGCGAGGTCTATGCCTTCGCCAGGGAGCAGGGGATCCGGGAGCTGGTCGCCGTGGTCAGCCTGCCGGTGGAGCGGATCTTCCGCCGCCTTGGCCTGCCCATCGAGCGGCTCGGCCACCGCCAGGCGGTGGATCTGGGGGCCGTGCGCGGGGTCGGCATCCGCTTCCTGCTGGACGAGCGCTTCGAGCGCGCCATCAACCGGCCCCTGCGCGAGTGCTATGCGCCTGCCGGCGAGGCGCTCGCCACTCTCTAACTCTGGCCCCATAGGCCGGTACAGTGAGCGCTGACCTCTGGCACTCACCCCATACATCGGCCGGCGGGCGATACTCTCCGGCTTCACCCCCATAAAAAAATCCCGGGACGCTGCCCGGGACCAAAACTCTCGCTATGGCCCGTTTCCACCCCATGCAAAAACGGACCGAATGAGTATCCAATGAATCTCATTTCATGGCTACTGTCACTTATCACAGTGACCGACCCCTCACCCCGGCAGCCAGCACCGCCCCTGTGCCCTGCCCGGCCTTGTTGCCAGCCCCTGGATTCAGTAGCATATTTTCTTGAATCACCGGATTGATAAGGAATACTGATGAAAGCTCTGGACTACAAGCTGCTGCTCGCGCTGGATGCGGTGATGCAGGAGCAAAACTTCGAGCGGGCCGCCCAGCGTCTGCACCTCACCCAGTCCGCCATCTCCCAGCGCATCAAGCAGCTGGAGCAGCAATTTGCCGAGCCGCTGATCATTCGCAGCCAGCCGCTACGGGCCACCGAGCTCGGCCAGAAGCTACTGGCCCACTATCGCCAGGTGCGCCAGCTCGAGCTGGAATTGGCCGGCGAACTCTCCCCCGAGGCGCCACAGCTGCCGGTGCGGGTCAGCATCGCCATCAACGCCGACAGCCTGGCGACCTGGTTCCTGCCCGCCCTGGCCCCCCTGCTGGAGCAACACCCCATCGAGCTGAACCTGCTGGTAGATGACGAGAGCCGCACCCTCGACAAGGTGCGCGAGGGGCAGGCGTTCGGCGCCATCAGCCTCCAGCCCCAGCCGCTGGCCGGCTGCTGCGTCGACGAGCTCGGCGAGATGCACTACCTGCTCACCGCCAGCCCCGCCTTCGTCGCCCGCCACTTTCCCCAGGGGCTCAATGCGGCGGCGCTGGCCAAGGCGCCGGCGGTGGCCTTCGATCAGCGGGACGACATGCATGTGAGCTTCATGGCCCGCCACTTCGGGCTGGAGCCCGGTGGCTATCCCTGCCACACGGTGCGCTCGTCCGAGGCCTTCGTCGCCATGGCCGAGCAGGGGCTGGCCTATTGCCTCATCCCCGAGCTGCAGATCCGCCAGCAGCTGGCCCAGGGGCTACTGCTCGATCTCTGCCCGGACAATCACCTGGTCGAGCGCCTCTACTGGCACCGCTGGGTGCTGGAGCGGGGGCTGCACAAGCAGATCTCCTCGCGCCTGATCCAGCAAGGGCGCCGGGCATTGCAACCCCGCTGAGGGGGCCATTCACCTTGGCTTTGGAGGGGTAAAAACGTATAGTGCTGGGCGATTCTTCATCAGGTCTCCACTCAGGTTCCTCACTTATGTTCCAAGACAATCCCCTGCTGGCCCAGCTCAAGCAACAAATCCGCGAGAACATCCCCAAGAAAGAGGGTGTGATCCGCGCCTCCGATCGGGGCTTCGGCTTCCTGGAGGTCGATGAGAAGACCAGCTATTTCGTGCCGCCTCCCTACATGAAGAAGGTGATGCACGGTGACCGGGTGAGCGCCCTGATCCGTACCGAGAAAGAGAAGGAAGTGGCCGAGCCGGATGCCCTGCTGGAGCAGGCCGTGGTCCGCTTCGTCGGCCGCGTGAAGATGTTCCGCGACCGCCTCAACGTGGTGCCGGATCACCCCCTCATCAAGGACGCCATCAAGGCCCGCGCCAAGAAGGGTCTGGACGAGAAGTCTTTCAAGGAAGGGGACTGGGTGGTGGCGACCCTCAAGCGTCACGCCCTGGTGGACGGCAACTTCTCCGCCGAGATCACCCAGCTCATTGCCGACAAGGACGACCACAACGTGCCCTGGTGGGTGGTGCTGGCACGCCACAACCTGGCCCAGATCGAGCCGGCGGACCTGCCCGAGTGGAACGTCATCGAAGAGGAAGAGCTGCCCCGTCGCGATCTGACCCAGGTGCCTTTCTTCACCATCGACGGCGCCAAGACCAAGGACATGGATGATGCCCTGTCCATCCGCAAGCTGGACAACGGCTGGGAGCTGCTGGTCGCCATCGCCGATCCGACCGCCTACGTGGCCGAAGGCAGCGAGCTGGACAAGGAAGCCGCCCAGCGCGCCTTCACCGTCTACATGCCGGGCCGCAACGTGCCGATGATCCCGCGCACCCTCTCCGACGAGCTCTGCTCCCTGAAAGAGGGCGAGGAGCGCAACACCCTGTGCGCACGTCTGCTGATCGCCGAGGATGGCCTGCTGCTGGAAGAGACCGAATTCTTCGCCGCCCGCATCGTCTCCCATGCCCGCCTCAACTATGACGAGGTCTCCGACTGGGCCGAGCACGGCAAGGCGCTGGACATAGATGCTGGCGTCCTGGCCCAGCTGCCACTGATGAAAGCCATGACGGAGGCGCGCATCAAGTGGCGCACCGAGCATGCCCTGGTGTTCCCGGACCGCCCCGATTACGACTTCGAGCTGGGTGAGAACGGCGCCGTGCTGGCGATCCACGTGGAGCCGCGCCGCATCGCCAACCGGATGATCGAGGAGTCGATGATCGCCGCCAACATCTGCGCCGGCCGCGTGCTCGGCAAGCAGGTCGGCTACGGCATCTTCAACGTCCACACCGGCTTCGACGAGGAGTCCCTCGACGGCGCCATCGAGCTGCTCAAGAGTGCCGAGGCCCCGTTCGAGAAGGAAGAGATCGCGAGTCTCTCAGGCTTCTGCGCCCTGCGCCGCTGGATCGACAGCCAGGATACCCGTTGGCTGGACGGCAAGATCCGCCGCTTCCAGAGCTATGCGCTGATGTCCGCCGAGCCGGGTGCCCACTACGGTCTGGGGCTGGATGCCTATGCGACCTGGACTTCCCCTATCCGCAAATACGGCGACATGGTCAACCATCGCCTGCTCAAGGCCGTCATCGCCGGCAAGACCCCGGGCGAGCGCCCGAACCAGGAACTGACCGAGCACCTGACCGAGTGCCGCCGCCTGCACCGCAGGGTCGAGCGCGACATCGGCGACTGGCTCTATGTCCGCTACCTGATGGCCGATGCGGGCACCGACAAGGTATTCAACGCCGAGATCATCGACGTGATGCGTGCCGGCCTCAAGCTGCGTCTGCAGGAGAATGGCGCCGTGGTGTTCATGCCCGCTCGCCACATCTTGGACAACAAGGACAGGCTGGAGTGCAACTGGGACAACGGCCGCGTCTATCTGGACAAGACCGAGGTGGTCTATGAGCTGGGCCAGATCATCGAGGTCAAGCTAAGCGAGGCGGTGGAAGAGACCCGCTCCCTCATCGCCAAGCCGGCGGTGGCACTGGTGCCGGGCCCGGCGCCGGAAGCTCCGGTCGCCGAGAGCACAGAGGCGCCGGTTGAGACACCAGCTGAGACACCAGCTGAGGCTGAACCCAAGGCAGAGTAAGTCGCAGACACTCGCTCGATGCAAAAGCCCGCCACCCGGCGGGCTTTTTTACGCCCGGCTCACGACACCGACGGCACCCTATCGGTGAATAGCACCCGCTTGGCGAGCGGGATCTGGGCGTGGCGGACGGCAGGCAGGCAGGCAGGCAGGCAGGCAGGCAGGCATAGAGATTGTCATGGCCGTGATGTGGGGGTTGAAAACTGAAAGTGGGTTACAAAACCTAATCATTCATTAGTCAACAGAGGCAAACCAGGATCGATCCATCGTCATCCCCACCGGGTTCCAACACCTACGAACCGCCCCGTTTGAGTACAAATAACAAGATTGTGACGAGAATCACATTGACACTCTGTTTGCGCAAACAACAAATGGTGACGTCCGTCACACAAACAAGGCCAATCCGACGGCAATGATCGAGATGTAACCAGAATACAGCTCATGACTGTGATCTTGATCACTGGAAAGGGAGGGGGGATGTCGGGGTAATTGAGAGGCAGATCACAAGATGCCCCGTTTTCAGCCTAATTCGATCGCGAGCTGGTAGATTGAAGTTGCTTAGACGACTGGGATGGGGGTTCGGCAAAACCCGTCATTCCCACTACCACTCTTAATCAACAGGCTTAAAACGGGGTCCCGACATGTTATCACCGGATACCAAGGTCAAGATACAGAATTTTGGACGCTTCCTGTCCAATATGGTCATGCCCAACATAGGCGCATTCATCGCCTGGGGCTTCATCACCGCCCTCTTCATCCCCACCGGCTGGCTGCCAAGCGAGACGCTGGCCAAGCTGGTCGGCCCCATGATCACCTATCTGCTGCCGCTGCTCATTGGCTACACCGGCGGCAAACTGATCGGCGGTGAGCGGGGTGCCGTGGTCGGTGCCATCACCACCATGGGTGTGATCGTCGGTACCGACATTCCCATGTTCATGGGCGCCATGATGGTCGGCCCCCTCGGCGGCTGGGCCATCAAGCGCTTCGACAAGCTGATGGAAGGCCGGGTCAAGAGCGGCTTCGAGATGCTGGTCAACAACTTCTCCGCCGGCATCATCGGCATGCTGCTGGCCATCCTCGCTTTCTTCGTGATCGGCCCCTTCGTCAAGGTGCTCTCCGGCGTGCTGGCAGCGGGCGTGGGCTTCCTGGTGGATAACAGTCTGCTGCCGCTCACCTCGATCTTCGTCGAGCCGGCCAAGATCCTGTTCCTCAACAACGCCATCAACCACGGCATCTTCTCGCCGCTGGGCATCCAGCAGGCCACCGAACAGGGCCGCTCCATCTTCTTCCTGATCGAAGCGAACCCGGGTCCGGGTCTGGGCGTGCTGCTGGCCTACATGGTGTTCGGCCGTGGCGCCGCCAAGCAGTCCGCCGCCGGTGCCTCCATCATTCACTTCTTCGGTGGCATCCACGAGATCTACTTCCCCTACGTGCTGATGAACCCGCGCCTCATCCTGGCGGTGATCGCCGGTGGCATGACCGGGGTCTTCACCCTGACCCTGTTCAACGCGGGTCTGGTCTCCCCTGCCTCGCCGGGTTCCATCTTCGCCGTGCTGCTGATGACACCGAAAGCCTCCCTGATCGGGGTCATGCTCTCCATCATCTGCTCGACCCTGGTCTCCTTCCTGGTCGCCGCCGTCTTCGTCCGAGCCCAACAGCCGGAAGCCGACGAGGCCGATGCCCTGGGTGAAGCCACTCGCAAGATGAAGGCCATGAAGGGTGCCAAGCCCGAAGTCATTGCCGCCAAGAAGCCGGGTGCAGAGCTGACTGCGGTGCGCAATATCGTGGTCGCCTGCGATGCGGGCATGGGCTCCAGCGCCATGGGTGCCGGCATGCTGCGCAAGCGGGTACAGGCCGCCGGTCTCGACATCAGCGTGACCAACCGTGCCATCAACAACCTGGACGATCAGGTGGATCTGGTCATCACCCACAAGGATCTGACCGACCGAGCCCGTCGCCACGCGCCGCTCGCCCAGCATATCTCCCTCTCCAACTTCCTCGACAACGCCCTCTATCAGGAGCTGGTGCAGAACCTGAGCCAGGCCAGAGCCGCCAACGACGACATCGCCAATCCGCAGCTACTGGTGGCGGCCAACGACGACAGCTACGAGCCGCAGACCGGTGAAGTCTTCACCCTGAGCCTGCAGGACGTGCACCTTGGCCTCAAGGCCGACAGCAAGGAGGCCGCCATCCTGGCCGCCGGCAAGCTGCTGGCCGAGCGTGGCTATGTAGCGCCGGACTACGTCAACGCCATGCTGGAGCGCGAGCGGCTGGTCTCCACCTACCTCGGTGAGTCCATCGCCGTGCCCCACGGCACCATAGCCGCCAAGGAGCATGTGAAGCGCACCGGTATCGTCATCTGCCAATACCCGGCCGGGGTCGCCTTCGGTGAAGGTGCCGACGAGGTGGCAAGGCTGGTGATCGGCATCGCCGCCCGCAACGACGAACACATTCAGGTAATAACCAAACTGACCAATGCACTGGATGAACCCGGTCTCATCGACCGCTTGGCCAGCACCCAGGATCCCCAGGAGTTCCTGGATCTGCTGGGCGCCGAACAGGCCGCTTAAGTCTTCATCATCTTTGGTTATAGAGGTTAATATCATGAAAACATTGCATTTTGGTGCCGGCAACATAGGCCGTGGCTTCATCGGTAAACTGCTGGCGGACGCCAGCCACCAGGTCACCTTTGCCGACGTCAACGAGACCCTGATCGATCAGCTCAACCACCGTCAGGAGTACAAGGTGCATGTGGTGGGGGCGGATCAGAAGCTGGACGTGGTGCGCAACGTGGCCGCCGTCAGCTCCGCCGGTCACGAGGTGATCGCCCGCATCATCACCGCCGATCTGGTGACCACGGCGGTGGGCCCCAACATCCTGGATAAGATAGCCAACACCCTGGCCAAGGGACTGCAGGCCCGCTTCGATGCCGGCAACCTGACCCCGCTCAACGTCATCGCCTGCGAGAACATGGTGCGCGGCACCAGCCATCTCAAGCAGGAGGTACTCAAGTACCTGCCGGTCGCGTATCATGCCACCCTCGAATCTTGCGTCGGCTTCGTCGACTCGGCGGTGGATCGCATAGTGCCGCCCGCCGCGGCCAACGACGATCCGCTGGAGGTGACGGTGGAGAGCTTCAGCGAGTGGATAGTCGACCAGACCCAGTTCAAGGGGGAGTTGCCCCGGGTGGCGGGCATGGAGCCCACCGACAACCTGATGGCCTTCGTCGAGCGCAAGCTGTTCACCCTCAACACCGGCCACATCGTCACCGCCTACCTCGGCAAGTTGCGGGGCTACCAGACGGTGCGGGAGGCGATCGAGGATCCGCTGATCCGCAGCAAGGTGCGCCGTGCCATGGAGGAGAGCGGGGCCGTGCTGGTGAAGCGCTACGGCTTCGATCCGCGGCTGCATGCCGCCTACATCGAGAAGATCCTCGCCCGTTTCGCCAACCCCTATCTGGTGGACGAGATCGACCGGGTAGGCCGTCAGCCGCTGCGCAAGCTGGCGGCGGGAGACAGGCTGGTGAAGCCCCTGCTCGGCACCCTGGAGTACGGCCTGCCCAGCGACCATCTGCAGGAAGGCATAGCGGCGGCGCTGCACTACCACAATGCCGACGATCCCCAGGCGGTGGAGCTGCAGGCCCTGCTGGCCGAACTGGGCCCGGCCGCCGCGCTGGCCCGGGTGACCGGCCTCGCGGCAGACAGCGATATCGTTGCCGCCATCGTCGCCCGCTACCAGACTCTGTAATGACCTGCAGGTGGCACATCGACCCGCAAGGCCGGTGTGCCCCTTAGTTAAAAACCGGGAGAGAGCCTGGCTCTCTCCCTGTCAGCCGGACCCAAAACACCTATGACCACACACCAGGAAGATGAAGTACTGGAACGACTCAACGAGCAGGATGGCCCCCGTGGCTTCTTCCTCGAGGTCGTGACCATCCTGGAAGAGGCGGTCGACTCCCTGATGCGGCGAGCCTTTCGCCAGGAGGAGTATGCCGTCAAATACGCCATCGAACCCCTGCTCAACCAGAGCGGCCCCCTCGGCCAGCTGGAGGTGCGCCTCAAGCTCATCTTCGCCCTCGGCCTCATCTCCCTCGAGCGTTATCAGGATCTGGAAGCCTACCTGAAGATCCGCGATTTTCTGGTGCGCGACCCCAAGGATTACCGCTTCAGCGACAAGCCGATCCGCGATCTGCTGGCTCGCCTGCACGGCCTCAACCAGGGCGGCATGATGCCGCAAGATCCTCCCGCCAACGAGGAGGACTGGCCCTTCTACCAGATGCAGCTCAACCGGCTCGATCAGGTGGTGCGCTCGGCCCTGGTGCTGGCGGTGGCCGACTGCGTCGCCGAGCTTCACAAAGAGAGCCCCATCTAGGCGAGCTCACCCGGCAAGGCCCCTCCGGCATATCAGGGGGCGCCGCCCCGCCACCGCGAGCGGGTGTCAATTTGCCCCCCTTCCCCGCTACACTACTCCCAACCCCCTCACCTGCCCGAGGTTGGCATGATCGCACTCTCCCTGGCGGGGATCGCCCTGATCTCCCTGTTGGCACAATGGCTGGCCTGGTTCCTGCGGGTGCCCGCCATCCTGTTTCTGCTGCTAAGCGGCCTCTTGCTCGGCCCGATGACGGGTCTGCTCGATCCGGATCAGCTGCTGGGTGAGCTGCTGTTCCCGCTGGTATCCCTGTCGGTCGCCATCATCTTGTTCGAAGGGGCACTGACCCTGCACCTGGCCGAGCTCAAGGGGATCGGCAAGGTGGTGCGCAACCTCTGCTCCGTGGGCATGCTGACCAGCTTCGCGATCATCGGCGCCGCCAGCTATTGGCTGCTGGGGCTGGACTGGCGCGTCGCCATGGTGCTCGGTGCCGTGCTGGTGGTGACAGGGCCGACCGTGGTCGCCCCCATGCTCAACGTGATCCGACCGGTGCGGGAGGTGGACAAGATCCTGCGCTGGGAGGGGATAGTCATCGATCCCATCGGCGCCCTGTTTGCGGTGCTGGTGTTCGAGGCGGTGCGCCTCGGCAGCCAGGGGGACCTGATCGACCATACTCTGCTGGCGCTGGCCAAGACGGTGGGGGTCGGCACCCTGATCGGCGTCGCGGCGGGCTGGCTCACCACCCTGCTGATCCGCAAGGATTGGCTGCCGGTCAGCCTGCACAAGTTCGGAGTGCTGGCCCTGGTGCTGGTCAGCTTCACCCTGTCGGACTGGCTCAGCCACGAGTCCGGCCTGTTGGCGGTGACGGTGTTCGGCATCTGGCTCGCCAATCAGGAGGGGCTGGATCTGGAGGAGGTGCTGGAGTTCAAGGAGGATCTCGCCGTCATTCTCATATCCTCCCTGTTCATCCTGCTGGCAGCGCGCCTCGATCTGGCCCAGCTCTGGCAGCTCGGCCCCATGGTGCTGGTGCTGCTGGGGGTGGTGCAATTCGTGGCACGTCCGCTCTGCATCCTGGTCTCGACCCTGGGCTCGGGTCTCCCCTGGCGGGCCCGCGCCCTGCTCAGCTGGATAGCGCCGCGTGGCATAGTCGCCGCGGCGGTGAGTGCCTCCTTTGCCATCAGCCTGCACAAGGCGGGCATCCCGGATGCCGACAAGCTGGTGCCCCTGGTGTTTGCCGTCATCATCTCCACCGTGGTGCTGCAGAGCCTGACCTCGGTCCCGCTGGCCCGCCTGCTCGGCATGCGCCAGCCCAGTCCCAATACCTGGCTACTGATCGGCGCCAACTCGGTGGCACGCGCCATCGGCAAGGCGCTGTCGGATCAGGGCGTCCCCGTCTATCTGTCCGACCCGGCCTGGGAACACTGCAAGCTGGCGCGCATGAGCAACCTGCCCTGTTACTTCGGCAACCCGCAGTCGGAACACGCCGAACGCCATCTGCCTCTCACCAGCATCAGCACTGTGCTGGCCCTCTCCCCCAACCGGCACAACAACGCCCTCGGCGTGCTGCACTTCGCCCACCTCTATGGGGAGGAGAGGGTCCACTCCCTGCGCTCTAGCGAACAGCACGGCAAGGCGAACCGGGAGAGCGCCACCTTCCGCGCCCGCCAGAACCTGTTCGGGCCCGAGATGAACTTCGCCCGTCTGAGCGGCCTGCTGAGCCGGGGCGGCCAGATCAAGGCGACCCGGCTGAGCGACGCCTTTGACTGGGCCCAGTACCAGGAGGCAAATCCGGGAGCTATCCCCTTGTTCGTGCTGGATGCCAGGGCGAAGCCCCATGTCGTCACCGGCCCTATCCAGCCGCAGGCAGGCGAGTTGCTGATCGCCCTGCAGCCACCACGGGAGCCGCCGGCGCCCTGATACTCTCTGCCGCCGCCTGAGCGACGAGAGGCTCGGCACTCAGCTCCTCGGGGGCGTGCCGTCCTGGCTGGCGACGACTAGACTTGAGGGTGCGCCATGGGTCATAGGAGGATGTCATGACGGTCAGCGAATTGCGCACTCTGAATCAGCAAGGCCGCTTCAAGGAGGCCGAGATCCTGCACGACATCGCCTTCCCGGGCTGGCTCGTGGAGTTTCGTGGCCAGGATGGTCGCCTGTACGAGATGACGGACACCCTGGGTTGTCCGGTGAGATTCGCCTCGGAAGAGGATGCACGCGAGCATATCCACCGGGTGGCCGACTGCCCTATTCAGGTCGAGCATCTCTACCGCTTCTACGAGCGCTGAGATGCTATCAAGTTATAAAAAAGGCTCCGTTAGGAGCCTTTTTTATTCAGGTTGCGTCGGCTCCACTCCCTTGCCTTCCAGCCGTCTGACCGGTTTTTGCAGGATCAGGTTGGCCGGATAAGTGACCAGATCGCCGTTGTCATCTCGCACCCGAACATAGAACAGGCCTATCTCGGTGATGACACCGGTGACCGAATCATCCTTGTCGAGGATCCGGATCCTGTCGCCAATCTTGTAGGGGAAGGCGAAGAAGATGGTGATGCTGGCGGTGATGTTGGAGAGGATCGACCACTGCGCCACCATGGCGACGCCGAGCACGGCGAAGAAGGAGGAGGCGAGCACCACCAGCCGGGAGAAGTCGAGCCCCCAGACCCCGGCCAGGATAAGCAGGGTGGCGCAGCCGAGCAGGAAGTGGAACACGTGCTCCACGTAGAGCACCCGGTTCTCGCTCACCTGCCTGGACTGGGCCAGTGCCAACAGACTCTTGTGAATGAGACTGCGGATCAGGGTGTGGCCCAGCAACAGCAGCAGGGTCCAGCCAAAAGATTCCCATGTTGTCATGCGTGTTCCTTACCACCAGCGCCGATATTTTAGCCAGATGGCCAGCCCGGTCGCCAATGTCAGCAGGGAGCCGCAGAAGACCCAGAAGGCGGTCGGGCTCTCGGCCCCCGGTATGCCCCCCAGGTTGATGCCAAAGAGCCCGGTCAGGAAGCTGGCAGGCAGGAACAGCAGCGCCATCACCGACATCTGGTAGGCGCGTCTATTGGTCGCCTCCGCCATCAGGTTGTTGATCTCGTCGGCCAGCACGGCGGTGCGGGCGACCCCGGCATCCAGATCGTCCAGCCAGCGCCGCAAGCGATCGGCGATGTCCAGCAGGCGGCGCCTGTCATCCTCATCCAGCCAGCTGATCTTCTCGTTGGCGAGGCGAGCGACCAGATCCCGCTGGGGAGAGAGGTAGCGGCGGATCATGATGAGTTGCTTGCGGATCAGCGCCAGCCGGCCATTGGCGGGCAGATCCCGCAGCAACACCATCTCCTCCAGCTCCAGGATCTGGTCGTGCAGCACCTCGACAAATTCCCCCGCCCTGTCGGTCAGGGCGTCACAGATCTCCACCAGCCAGTCGGCGGGAGAGTCGGCACCCCCACCCAATTTCAGCTGCTCGAAGACGTCCGTCTCTGACAACAGCGGACGGCGGCGGCTGCTGATGATGAGGTCCGGCGTGATATAGATGCGCAGCGCCACCATCTCTTCGGGTTTGTGATCCTTGTTATGATTGATGCCGCGCAGGATCAGCAGCACGGTTTCCCCCATCCGCACCAGCTTGGGCCTGTTGCTCTTGCCGAGCAGGGACTCGCGTACCGCCTCGTTGATCAGCGGTGTCTGCAGCAGCCAGCGAGCCGCCTCCGGATTGCCGTAGTCCAGGTGCAACCAGCTGGGTTGCGGCCCCGGGATCTCGCTCCCCGCCGCCAGCGGCTGCATGCCCCCCTTGCCATCCAGGGTCAGGCCATAAATCACGTCACTGGGCACCCGATCCATCCATTCATCCTTCTCGCTTCGGTTCATCGAGCCAGCTTACACGAAAGCCGGGCCCGACTCAGCCTCATGGCCGCGCCCCTGCGTCAGCCGTGCTAAGATACGGCCCTCGTTTCAGACACAGGAAGCCATGCCATGCCCATCTGGGTTGATGCCGATGCCTGCCCGCTCCCGGTCAAGGAGATCCTCTACCGCGCCGCCCACCGTGCCCAGGTAGTCACTACCCTGGTGGCCAATCAGGGGCTCAGGGTACCTCCCTCCCCCTTCATCAAGACCCAGCAGGTAGAGAAAGGATTCGATGTGGCGGATCATGTCATCGCCCAGCAGGTCACACCGGGGGATCTGGTGATAACGGGGGACATTCCGCTCGCCTCCTGGGTGATCGACGCCGGTGGCGAGGCGCTCAATCCCCGCGGCGAGATCTACACCCGCGAGACCATACAGGCGCGGCTCGGCATGCGTAATTTCATGGAAGAGCTGCGTTCGGCCGGGGTCCAGACCGGCGGGCCGGCCCCCTTCAACGCCGCCGACAAGCAGCGCTTCGCCAACGCATTGGACAAGTGGTTGCAGAAGGGAAAGCTGAGCTGACATAACGAACCCTGCCCAGCAAAAATCTGACGCATTGAGATACTTTTTTCAGCACACCACCACAGGGCAAGCCAAGGATCCCCGGCTTGCTTCTCGGCACCGTCGCCCTGACATCGCCAGCCTTCTCATTCGCCTCCCCCACCGCCACCCAGGCACCAACTGCCGGTCCGGCGATGCCATCTCTCATCCCTTCGCCGACCTCATGGAGGCCGTCTTGTGGCTGAAATGTCAAAAAAACATACTTTTAATTATATCAGTAGCAATTGAAATACCTCATAACCTCGCCTAGACATATTAACAAACGCAAGTGATAGAAATATCACCTGATGTTTTCCTACCGACCAGCGCTTTAAAAGGACACATATGCTCTGTGGTTTTTCAGACAAGAATCAAAGGCAATTTAAGCGGTAATTATTCAATACCCTATGGATGAACCCATATCTGGCTTCGCAGAGAGATGTTGTTCTTGTGCAGCCTGCCCCTCAGCAAAATACATATGAAAGTCATCCTCAATGAGCACGGATATCTAAGGGGAATACCCATGAATAGAACAATGAATATATTTCTCTCACTGTTTCTGACTCTCTTCTTATTCGGCTGCGGAGGCGGCGGAGGAGGCGGGAGCAAACCGACCACCCCCACAGATCCTGCGGCCAAGACGCTGACCAGGATCGATATATCGGCCGATACGGCAGGCACCAAGGCGCGAGCCGAAGCCAACCCCAGCACCCCCCTCGGCATCAGCACCCAGTACTCGGCCATCGCGACCTACAGCGACAGCAGTACGGCCGACATCACGGACCTGGCCACCTGGAGCAGCTCGAATAGCAATGTTGCTACCGTGGATAACAAGGGACTGGTCAAGACGCTCAAGACCAGCCAAACGGCGATCACGGCAAGCTATCAAGGGATCACCAGCAATAAATCCGAGCTGACCGTCACCGATGCCATTGCCACCAAGATCACCGTCATCCCGCCCACCACGAAATTAGCCAAAGGCTTGTCACTGCAGTTGCAGGCCATCGCCACCTTCTCCGATGACAGCACCAGGGATGTATCCACTCAGGCAAGCTGGTTGAGTAGCAATCCGGCGGTACTGAGCGTCAATGCACAGGGTAAAATGACCGCCGTCAATCTCGGCAATGCCACCGTCAGTGCGACTCTGCAGGGCATCACCGGTCAGACGAGTGTCTCTGCGGTCAATCTGGCCATCAGCCAGATACAGATCACCCCGGCGACAGTGCAACTGGCCATCGGCACCAAGACCAAGCTGACCGCCATTGCCACCTTTGCCGACAAGACGGTGCAGGATGTCTCCTCCCAGGTGGCTTGGTTGAGCAGCAATAGCGCAGTCGCCACCGTAGACAGCACAGGGCTCATCACCGGCGTGGCCGCAGGCTCGACCACACTCTCCGCCAATCTGCTCGGCGTGACTGCCAGTACCAGCGTGACGGTCAACAACACCAGCGTCAGTGCCTTGCAAGTCATTCCCGCGGCAAGCACCATTGCCCTGGGAACCAAGACCCAGCTGCAGGCTCTCGCCACTTTCCAAAATGGCTCCGTTCAGGATGTGTCGGATCAGGTGCAGTGGAGCAGCAGTGACACCACCCTGGTGGATATCAACAGTGCGGGATTGGTCACGGGCCAAGGAATTGGTCAGGCGACCGTCACCGCCACGCTGGGATCCGTCAGCCGCAGCGCGACTGTCACCGTCACCAATGCCGTGGCCACCTCCATCCAGATCACCCCAGCAACCAGTTCGCTGCCCAAGGGGACCACACAACAATTCCAGGCCATCGCAACCTTCAGCGACAGCTCATCGCAAGATGTCAGCAGCCAGGTTTATTGGGATAGCTCGAACATCAACGTCGCCACCATAGACCTGAACGGTGAAGTCACCGCCGTGACTGAAGGGAATAGCATCATTTCAGCCCAATTCCAGAATGTCAGCAGCAATCCGGTCACGCTGGAAGTCACAGGTGCGGCCATTACTGCAGGGGGGCTGACTATCACGGTGCCACCGCTGACACTGGCAGCAGGCCAGAGCAGCCAGCTGGCTGCCATTGGAACCTATAGCGATGGCACCACCAAGGATGTCACTGCCGATGTTCACTGGAGCAGCAGCAACCCGGCCATCGCGACCGTCAGCCTTGCGGGCCAGGTCACCGCTGTGGCTCCCGGCAGCGCCACCATCATAGGTACTCTGGATGGGCAGAGTGCAACCATCCCTGTCACCGTCACCAATGCAACCCTCAATGCCGGTGGCCTCACCATCACTGTGCCCCCACTGACACTGGCCGCCGGTCTGAGCAGCCAGCTGACCGCGAGCGGAACCTACAGCGATGGCACCAGTACGGATGTCACCGCCAGCGTCCAGTGGAGCAGCAGTGATCCAGCCATCGCGACAGTCAGCCTGACCGGTCTGGTCACCGCCGTAGCACCAGGTACCGCCACCATTACTGGCACTCTGGATGGTCAGACCGCGACCCTGTCCGTCACAGTCACCAACGCGACCCTCAATGCCGGTGGGCTTGCCATCAGCACGCCTCCACTGAGCCTGGCTGCCGGCCAAAGCAGTCAGCTTGCGGCCAATGGTACCTATAGCGATGGTACGACCATCAATGTCACCGCCAATGTTCAGTGGAGCAGCGATAACCCTGCGGTAGCCACTGTCAGTCAGGCCGGTCTGATCACCGCCGTTAACCCCGGCATAGCGACCATCACCGGTACCCTGGATGGCCAGACGGCGACCCTGTCAGTCACGGTCAGCAATGCCGTTCTCAATGTGGGTGGATTGACCATCACCACACCACCGTTGACGCTGGCTGCCGGCCTGACCGGTCAACTTGCCGCCACCGGTAGTTACAGCGATGGCAGCAGCGTGAATATTACCTCCGCAGTGAGTTGGACCAGCAGCAACCCGGCCGTTGCTACCGTTGGCCTTCACACCGGACTGGTCACTGCCGTTGCTCCCGGTACCGCCACCATCACGGGTACTCTGGATGGCCAAACCGCAACCCTGTCGGTGACTGTCACCAGTGCCGTGCTCAACTCGGGTGGCCTGACCATCGCCACACCACCGCTGACCCTGGCTGCCGGCCTGACCGGTCAGCTTGCCGCCAACGGCAGTTACAGCGATGGCAGTAGCATCGATGTCACGGCGTCCGTCACCTGGGTCAGCAGCAACCCGGCGGTCGCTACCGTTGGCCTTCACACCGGACTGGTCACTGCCGTTGCTCCCGGTACCGCCACCATCACGGGTACTCTGGATGGCCAAACCGCAACCCTGTCGGTGACTGTCACCAGTGCCGTGCTCAACTCGG